>DMMK01000084.1 GCA_003453085.1 Verrucomicrobiales bacterium | reverse complement strand
CCGGGGTGGTGTTTTGGACGTTGAGAGTCTTCACAGCCGCTCCCGGCAAGGGCGTCAGCGCCTCCCACCCATAGGTGCTGTATCCGGGGAAGCTGCCGCTGCCGTTCATCTGCAAATTCCAGCGATAGACCCCGGGTGGGCTGCCTTCTGGGAGGGTCACGCCCACCTGGTACGTGCCGCTGGCGATGTTGCCACTCACACGGTGGGTTTCCCCACGGAATGGTACGCTGACGACCGGGACGCCTGTGGGATTGTATAGGACAAACTGACCCGAGCTGATCTCCTGGTTCGCTTCAATCTCGATCGTGGCCGTGAACACGGCATCGGCGTTGCTCACGTCCACGGTGGCGGGGCTGAAGGATGCACTCTGGACCTGGGCGAAGGGGGTGATGGCCACCGAGGCCCGAACGGCCACCGATCCCTGTTGTGCGGCTCCTCGGCCAGCCACAGCCACTTTGTAAACCGTGAAAGGATTGGCGAGAAACCGGATGCGGCTGCTGCCCCCTTCAGCCGCCTCGTCATTCACATGGACGAGCGTGAGCGGACTGAGGTAGTCGTCACCTGTCCACACGGAAAGAACCGTGTCGAAGGAACTGCCCACCGTTTCGATTTCGTACCAAGTCTGGTCAGCCGCTGCGAGTTCCAGACCCCACCAAGCGGTGGCCGTGTAGCTTTGAGTGGTGAATCCTGGCGGGAGGGGTTCGCCCGACTCCAGCGTGGCGCCGATATTGCTGCCCAGAGTGGCCGGGCCGCTGGGCGGCAGTTCTACCCAGGCGGTCAGATCATCATTGGGCGGAGCCGCCTCGACTGCCTGAGCCAGAGACCAGACAGCCAGGGCCAGCAGTCTCATCGCGCACGGCTTCAGCATCATCCGGCAGCTTTAAGGGCATTTCGGGTATTGCGCCAGTTTTTCGGAAGGGGGCTCTATTTATTTGCGCTGCGGAACATTTCCATGCCGTTTTTGGTGATGGCCTTCATCTGGTCCAGATAGGTTTTCAGGGTCTGCCGCTGGGTCTCGGTCATGAAGCTTCCTGCCCGCTCGGTGATGATCCGGTGGTTTGTATCCAGCTGCTCCATCTGCCGCTGGATGACTTGGTCGTTCACCTTCGAGGGGTCACCGCCCGTCTGGTCGTTCAGGCCGCCGATGGAGTCGGGGCTGCGGCGCACTTCGGCCATGAGGCTCAGCAATTGCTGCTCTTGGGAGCCGGAGAGCGGCTCGGCCGAGGCGGCAAAAAGGTTGCGGCCCATGGTGTCGAAGGCGGTGCGCTCAGGCTGCGTGTTGTCCCATTCTTGGAAGGTCTCGAAGTCCTGGGCTTCATTCAGGAAATCCTTGATGCTCGCTTCATAAACGGCCGCCTGCTTTTTGGCTTCGTCGGAGATTTGCTGCCGCCTTTCCGGGGTCAGGTTTGGATCCATCATCTGCAGGCTCAGATCCGTCTGCATCTTCTGGCGGGCGATCAGCAGCTTCTTGAAGTTTTCCTTGTCCTCGGGACTCAGCCGCAGGATTTCAAACAGCTTGCCGTAGCCTAGCTCCACCTGGGCTGCCTGTTGGCTGTCGATCATCTGGCGCATGGCCGGGCTGGACAGCCTCTCCTTCATGTTGAGGGTGTTAGGCATCACAGGGGCCGTTGGCGCAATCGGATCGCTGGACGTGGGCGCGGATGAGGCGGCAGCTACGGTTTCCGCCGCCGGTTTGCGGGCCAGTTCCGCCTTCAGTTTGGCGATGGTCTGGCGGGCCTCCTGAAGTTCAGACTCCAGTTTGCCTGCCCGTGGGTCCACCGATGGCGGCGTGGCCAGGAGCCAGGCCACCGCACCGGTGGAGATGATGCTGATGGCACCGAGAATGGGGACGACGATGTTTTTCATGGGAAAAGGGGGGCTGCTAGCCATGACAGTCCCTTTTCTAGGCAGGAGCGTTCATTTTGACCAGCCGAAAAATGAACGCGCTCCCTCGCCAAACCTCACTTGGCCGCAGGGGCCTTCAGCCGCGCGATGAGGTATTCGTGGGGCTGCAGATGTTTCACCTCGGTGGCACCAGGGTAAACGAGCTCACAGGGCACCCCCACGCTCTTCAGCTTTTCCTCCAGCTTCACACCGAAGTTCGCAGAGTGGGTTGGGTCCTTCTGCTCCTGGCCCAGGGCGGGCGGGGCGCTGTAGTAGAGGTAAATCGGGCAGTCATCTGCCGTGACGTTGGCATAGGGCGAATACTCCTGGATCCAGGGCAGGATGCCTTCCCGCCCCGCCAGGAACTCGGCAAACTGGGTGTCGCGCTTTTTAGGATCGGGAGAGATGAAGCCAAAGGCGTGGCCGCCGTAGCGGCTGTTGGGCGTCCACTCCTTCATCTGCTGCGGGTCCAGTGTGGTCTGGGCACCCATGACGGCGGCACACCACAGGCGGGTGGATTCACGGGCGATGGGGTCGCTGCTTTGGGGAACTGCCAGATCGTTGTGAAAGGCCAGCCACAGGCTGGAGCAGGCCCCGGCGGAACCGCCGGATGCGCCGATGCGGGCCTTGTCAATGTTCCACTCGCCCGCCTTGTTGCGGACAAATTGCAGAGCGCGGGCAGCATCTTCCAGCGGCGCTTTCACCGGGGGCTTGATGCCTGCGGCGTGTGCTTGGGACACGTAGCGGTAGTTGATGGAGACGACGGAGATGCCGGCGGCGAGATACTTCTCGATGTTCGCCACGCGGCCCTTGTCCCCGGCCATCCAGCCGCCGCCGTGGATGAAGAACAGCAGCGGGGTGGGCTGGGAGGATTCAGCTTTCCAGAAATCTAGCACCTGCCGCTCATGTGTGCCATAGGCCACATTCGCCAAGGTCGGCGTGGGCATCGGCGGGGCCTTGGGCTTGGCAGGCTGGGCTGCTTGCGGTTTGGCAGGTGTTTCTGCTGCGAAAAGCGCTCCGCCAAGGAGGCCGAGAGCACAGAAGGTGAGGATGGTAGGGCGCATGGTCAGGTGGGATTGGCGTCTCAGGAAACGGCAGGGAGGCACCGTTTCTTCTGCGCAAACACCACCATGCGGGGAGCTGGGTCAGTTCGCTGGGGACTTCCAGTTGCCATCCAGTACGCCCAGATCGGTGATGACATTTTTGCCATCTACCTGCTTCACCAGCCACTTTTTGCGCTGGAAATCCTTCTTGTAGGACCAGCCGGCTTCATATTCCCAGGTATCGGCAGTCAGGGCTTTCATCAGCCGAACCTGGATAACATAGACAGCGATGCGCTGATCCGGATCCACAATCATGTTGTCCGGTTGGGCCGTGGTCAGCACACTGGCGCTGATGAGGCGCAGCTTGAGGTCATCGAAGCGCTTGAGGAAGGGAACGCTGGCTGGAGTGTAGTCGCGGTTCGCCACGATCTCACCCAGGGCGATGGAGTAGCTCTTCGGCACGCCGGGATTTGTGTCGGGCAGGGTGCGGATGATTTCGCGCACCAGGGCCTCCGTAGATTCCGTTTCGTAGTGGTCCAGCCGCACGCCCTCACGGTCCACCGGCCCGCAGGCGGCGAGGGTGAAAAGACAGAGGCAGGCGAAAAGACGGCGGATCATGATGCGGGTCTTTGCCACGGAATACGCACCGGAGCAACTGGCGGTGCTTGGCAAGAGGCCCTGCCTCGCTATAAGTGACCGATGTTTGATATTCGTGAAAAGCCACAGAACGTGGACCGTGCGTTTCTGGTGGGTGCTTATTTTGACCGTCGGAAGGCCCAGGAATCTGCGGATCTGCTGGAGGAATTGAATGAACTGGTGAGAACGCTGGGGATCGAAGTGGTGGGGAGTGAATTGGTTTTTGCCCGCGAAATAACGGCCCGCCACCTCATCGGCAAAGGCAAGGCGCAGGAGCTGATGGAAGCCGCCCGCAATGCCGGGGCGGAGTGCATTGTCTTCGACAATGAGTTTTCTCCCGGTCAGCAACGTGCCTGGGAAAGCGAGTCCAAGCTCTGCGTCATTGACCGTCACGAAGTCATTCTGGACATCTTCAACATGCGAGCGAAGACCCGCGAGGCCCGCCTCCAGGTGGAGCTGGCCCGCATGGAATACTCCATTCCACGCCTCACCCGCATGTGGGCTCACCTTGACCGTCAGGGCGGTGGGGCAGGCGGTGGCGTGGGCGGTGCCGGGGCGGCCCGTGGTGAAGGTGAAACCCAGTTGGAGGTGGACCGCCGCATGGCCTACAAAAAGCTCGACCGTGTGAAGGCTGAGCTGGAGGAAGTGAAGAAGCAGCGCGACACCATGCGCAAGGAACGCAGCCGCGTACCGCTGCCGCATGCCGCCATCGTTGGTTATACCAATGCTGGGAAATCGTCCCTGCTCAATAAGCTGACAGATGCTGACGCCTACGTGGAGAACAAGCTTTTCGCCACGCTGGACACCACCACCCGCCGGATGGAATTGCCCGATGGGCAGGCCATGCTGGTCACCGATACGGTGGGTTTTGTCCGCAATCTCCCGCACGATCTCGTGCAGAGCTTCCGGGCCACCTTGGAAGAGGCTGTGCTGGCGGATTTCCTCATTCACGTGGTGGATGCCAGTTCCCCTCATGCTTACAGCTTTTATCAAACCACCACCGAGGTGCTGGCGGAGCTGGGAGCGGGAGACAAACGCGTGGTCCTGGCGCTGAACAAGGTGGACCTCGCCGATGACAGCCGCCAGATGGAGCTGCGCCGCCAGTTCCCGGAAGGGATCTTCATCTCTGTAAAGACAGGCCAGGGGCTAGAAGACCTCTTCCACCGCATCCATGACATGCTCATTGATCGCGTGGTGCGGCTGGATCTCAGCATTCCGCTGGACCGCATGGACCTTGTGGCCCTGGCTCATCAGGAGGGCAAAGTCCTCGCAGAATCCTATGATCGTGGGGTGGCAGACATCCAATGTGTGGTTCCCAAACGCTTCGAATCCCGCTTCACCGAATTTGTGGCGAAGAAAAAGAAGAGCGCCAAAAAATGAGTCGAGGGTGTTAGTGACCCTTTGAGGTTAGCGGCTTGCCGTCGGTTTCGGAGCTTCGGCAGGTGCCGTCATGGGCATAGCATCCGTGGAGGCCAGGATGGTTTGCATCAGGTCCTCGGGTTTGATCATTTCAAACCGGCCCTGGACCCGCAGGTGATCCGTGATGCGGAAGGCGGTGGATTCGGAACTGGACTTGGCCACCCGGCTGCTCTGCATCATGATGGGGCCTCCGTAGAGCATGGCTTCATCCACGCTGATCGTCGCCTCGTCGCACAGGGCCGTGGCACGGTCTGGGAGGTTGATTTCGACAAAGACGTGTCCCTTGGCCTTCACTTTCAATGCCTTACCTTCATCGTCCTTTTTCAGTACTTCCACGCTGTCTCCCGCCACCCGGTATTGGCCCACCTCTGCATGCTGGGGGCTCAGGGCTTTGGCTTCATCAAAAGACATCTCCAGCAGGGACCATTCGGCCATGCTCACTTTGGGCGCAGGCGCCGCAGCGATGGCGGGTTCCTCGGGTGGTGTGGTTTCCTCCTTGGGGCTGCCACAACTTGCCAGCGCTCCGGTGACTCCTAGGACTGCCCAAGCACGCATCGTGACCGCTGATTTCAGGTAGGAGGGGAGAAAGCGCATCATGGTGTTATCTATACACGGAAGAAACGCCACTTCAGGCTCAAAGTGTCTCAGTCTCTGCTTCTTCTCGTCCTACTTCAGCGGCAGGCCGTGGCGCTGCCAGAAGCTTTGCAGGGCGGCAGGGGAGCCATTGAAGACGTTGCGCTCCACCGGGCGGTCCAGGTTGCCAAAGTAAGGACTGAAACGCCATGGGCCATGATTGTAAACCTTGGGGCGGGAACGGCCACCTTCCCAGTCCACCCCGCCGTATTGCCACAGCGTCCAGTCAGACCACACGCGGTATTGGTTCACGAGGCCCTTGGGATTGCCGGGAGCAGGGAATTGCGGGCCAGCGCCGCTTTCGTGGGAGTAAAGCGCCAGCCAGTAGGGCATGCGGCGGAGTTTGGCCTTGGTGGCCGCATCGGCATTGCCCAGGAGGATTTTCAAATGCGCACTGTTTTCCAGGTAGGCCACAGGCACAACGCCGGTGCGGGCTTCCACCCGGTCCATGAAGCGCAGGATGTCGGAAAGGCGGGAGTTCGCATCGAAGTCACCGCACAGCAGGAGCGAGGAGGCATTCCAGGAACGACTGCGCGCCAGGGACTGGGCGCGGGCCACAAACTGGTCCGCTTGGGCCACGGCATCCACGTGGGTTTGCAGTCGATAGTAAACGCCCACCAGCATCCCCTGGCGATCGGCAGACGCCAGAAAGTTGGCGCACTTGGTGTCCAGATTGCCGCCTTTGCCAGCTCGGGCGATGAGGCCGCTGGCTCCATTGGCGCGCAGAGCGGAAACGTCGTTCTCCGAGTAACTGCGACCCTCGCGCTGGCGCTCCTTTGGGTCGTAGGCGGAGACATTAACGATCTGCGGCAGGCCCCGCGTAGTGGGCGGCAGGCTGGTGGCGGTGCTTCCCGGCTGAGGCGAAGTGCAGTGGGCCAGTATCAAAATCAAAGGCAGCAAGGAGAGACGTTTCATCGGAAAAGATATCGAAGAGAAGGCTGCGGCTGGGTCAAAAAAGGAGCCTGAGCGCCAGCCTCAGTGGTTCATTCGGTTTACAGGAAACTGGCAGGATTAACGAGAGAAATTGTGCTTTGCACAAAGCCTCAGGCATTTCGCCCGGCCATGAAGGCAGATTGGTAGGCGTATCCAACCAGCCGCACTCGTTTCTATGGAGTTATGTCCTCGGCTTCACCTTCATCCCTTGCTCGCAGACTGCGCATCCTGCTCATCGCCGTGGCGGTGTTGGCGGTCCTGCTGTGGTCAGGCTGTGAGTGGTTGGTCAGCCGCGCACAAGCGGAGGTGAAGGAAAGTTTGGCCGCCCGTGGCCTCTCATTAACCTCGAAGAGTGAATCCTGGTCCCTCTGGGGCGGCATCACCCTGGAGGATGCTGTGCTGAGTGAAGCCTCTGGGAACAACCCTCCGCTAATGCAAATCAGCGCTCTGCATGTGGAGGTGGAATGGGGGCAGTCCTGGAAAGCCGGTACTGCCATCACCCGCTGGCTGGCGGAGGATGCGGTGCTCACTCTCAATGACGAGCAGGGATCCATCACCCTGGAGCCCTTCGGCCTTGATTCCGTGGTTCGTGAAGGCCAGGTGGACGTGGCGCGCCTGCAACTGGGCCAGGGGGCTTTGCTTGTGGATGTGAAAGGCGAAATCCTCACCTCTTCCACCCAAGCTGAAAGCAGTGACAAGACACCTTTCCAGCCGGACTGGCAGCCGTTGCGCTCCACGCTCAGGACGCTCAGTTTTAACCCCGCTGCAGGGCCGTTTCAGATCACGGGTGAGTTTGCCGTGGACCTGAGAAACCGCCCTGTCATCTGGAGCGCCGATCTACGGGGCACGGGCCAGCAGGTGGATTGGCGTGGCGTGCCATTGAAGGATGCCGTCGTGGAAGGGCAGGTGTCCCAAGATGGACTGCGACTGACTGGTGACTTCAAGCTCACTCAAGGCAGTGCTCTGATCGAAATGAGCCGCGAAGGCTGGTCGCAAACACCCCTGAGCCTGAGCGGCACCCTCACGGACAGTGCCAATCGCAGCGATGAATTTGAGGCTGCTTACCTGGGAAGCGCACGCACTCTCACCCTTTCCCGCCTCAGCGGTCCTGCGGATCTCCTGGAACTGGCCCGCAATTACCCGCTTCTTGCGGGGCAGATTCCTGCTGCGCTAACGGTCAAAACGTTCCCGGATGTTTTGGTGAAGGGTTTTGTTTTGGATCTCAGCCAAGAGCCGCCGGTTTGGACGCTAGCCAGTGCGCAGTTGCGCACTCCCGCCTCCATCATCGTCACGGTCCGGGATCAACCCTTGGCGATTGAGGGCATCACCGGCCAGGTATCCCGCCAGAGCGGCCAATGGCACTTCCATGATTTGAAGGGGCAACTCTTGGATGGCCATTTCAAACTGGATGCCAGTTATGATGGGCGCATTCTCACGGATTCTCAGGTTTCCCTGCAATCCCTGCGGCTGGCGCGGCTGACTCCTTGGCTGGGGAAAATCAGCGCCAGCCTGGAAGACTCGGACCTGTCCCTGAACTATCGAGGAGCCATCTGCAACAATCCTGTTCGCTCCACCGGCAGCGGCAGTCTCATCCTCACCAAGGCTCCTGTGGTTCACATCCCTTTGTTGGAACAAACCTACGCTCTGTTTCCCAAGCTGCTGCCAGATCGTGGTCGCGCTGGGGCGGGCGAATTTCAGGTGACTTTTTCCATGAACAAAGGCGTGGCCACCATTGACCCCTTCAAAGGCCGCAGCGAAGCCGTCACCGTCACCGCCACCGGCACGGTGGATTTGGTTAAGCGCCGTGTGGAAGGCCGCGCCCGGGCGAATCTGCGTGGCATTGTTGGCCGCATCACCCTGCCGCTCAGCCATGTCTTTACCGACATGGAAATCAGCGGCCCGCTGGATGACATCCGCGTCTCTCCCGAAGGCCCGATCGGCGGTGCCAAAGGCCTCTTTCAAGGCACGGCCAAGGCGGCCAAAGGCAGCGTGAAACTCAGCGGCAATGTCCTCAAAGAAGGCCTCACCCTTCCCTTTGAAGCCCTGGGCATGTTCGGAGAACAGAAGGCAGGAGAGTGAGCGGGAATTTTGCTATTTCGCCCGTGGGTAAGTGGTCAAGAATGATTCAGGCGTCATCGCTGGAATCAGGCAGCCGGAAAAGTCGGCAATATTTCGAGTGACGATGATGTCTGCCATTCCCGAAATGGCAGCAGCCACTTGCAGGGCATCTTCAAAATCAGACAACCCGTGTTCTCTCCATCTTGTCGCTTCGGTATGGCCGACGGTGGGAACATCTAGAAAGCCTAACAGCATGTCAATCATGTCTGCTGTCTCTTCCTTTGAGTGCTGCCTACAATGATAATAGGCGATGATGGGCAAGGTGTGCCAAGCCACCAAACCTTCGTGCATCCCTGTGTCACATAGTCCTAAACCATGTTGCTAGCTTGTTGTCCGGTTCTCGGAAGCCCCGAGGCTTCCAGAATTAGGCAATCCAGCAGCACGATGGCATCTATAAGCAGCCGCATGTTCAGCGAAGGTGCTTCTCGTTGATGTGGGAAAGCCAAAGATCGCTGGAGTCCTCAAGCTTTTGCACGGAACCGCTCCATTTCTGAACAAAACCCGTTGGTTTCCGGACCGATAAGGGCGGCTGTGTAGGGGGAACGGAAGCTTCGACGTTGAAGGAGATCAAACCGTCTTCAACATGGAAACGCACCCTATGATCACCATTCGGTAATCCAAGCCTTTCAAGGGGGGGGCAGAAGCTTCCAGTGTCTTCATAGTGAGGTGTAGCTTACGTCAGGAAGACCACAAATACAAGCCCTCGCTGGGCGTAGGCTCTTCCGCCTATTTCCCCTGCTGGGCCCAGAAGGCTGCGGGAGGGAGGAGATCACTGCCGGTTTCGTCAAAGCGGGTGCCGATTTCTTTGAGTGACAGGGCCTTGGCTGCGTCCAGGCCGTGAGTGATAGAGGCAGGGGTAAAGACGAGTCGCGTGAGGCCCATGCCGGCGAGTGGGGTAAGGTCGGTGATGGGAGTTTCACCGATGTGCAGCCGCTGAAGGGCGCTGCCGCTGAGCGGTGACAGGTCCTTCACTTTGCTGCGATGCAGGGTGAGGGAGACCAGGGGCATGCCCTTCAGTCCGGCGATGCTTTCGACAGGTGTGCCGCTGAGCCAAAGCATCTGAATAGGGCTCTTGGAGAGAGGCGTGAGATCGGTCACTTTGGTGTCCACGATGTTCACCTCCGTGAGCGGCGCACCTTCCAGGGCGCTGAGATCAACGACAGGGGTGCGGCTGAGGTAGATCTTTTGCAGCGGCATGCCGCGCAGAGGGGACAGATCCGTGATGGGGCTGTCTTCCAGGTAGAGCTCGATGAGCTTCATACCCCGGAGTGGGCGGATGTCCTTGATCGGGGTGCCGCTGAGGTCAAGGGCCAGCGGTTTGAATTTCTCCAGGAAGACGAGGTTGGTCACTTTGGCCTCCCGCAGACTGAGGGCTACGGGCTGGCCGTCCTCAATGCTGAACTCGCCATTGCCGGCGTATTCGTGGTTGTGGTACTTGATCTCGGTGTGGAGCTTTTCGGCGGTCCAATAAACGGCCTTGGCAGCTTCGGCGGCGGGTGCCGCCAGAGTCGGGACAGGAGACGCCGGAACGGCAGGGGCTGGCGTTGCTGGGGCACGGGTGACTTTCTTTTCTTCACCGCAGGCAGTGAGCAGAAGGGCAAGGGCGCAGGCGGAAAGAGGAAGACGGATCATGAGCACAGGGGAACGCAAACAGCTGGGCGGGATTTCAGCGGGACAGAAGAAAGCCACTTTAATCCCGCAGAGCCACCGCAGGGTCCACCCGCGCGGCAAACCAGGCGGGGATGAGAGCGGCCAGCAGGCAGAGCACGATGGCCAGACCGCAGATGAAGGAGAGGTCCACCATCTGGATGTGGGCAGGGATTTCGCTGAGGAAATAGATGTCCTTGGAGAAGAAATCACGACCGGTTTTTTCAGCGATCAGGTCGCGCAGATCGTTGCGGAAATGCAGAACAGTCATGCCGCCGATGATGCCAAGAATGATGCCAAAGACGGCCACAATCCCCGCCTGTACCAGGAAGATGCCGATGATCTGCTGCGCCCGGCTGCCCAGCGCGGTGAGGATGCCGATCTCACGTCGCTTTTGCACGGTGACGGTGATGGTCGTGTTCATCACGCAGATGGCCGCTACCAGCATGATGAAAAAGAGCAGGAAGTACATCAGTGACTGCTGGTTTTCCACATCACGGAGCTTGGAGCCGAGGGTGTTGATCCAGGTGCGCGCATTCCAGTCCACGGGCAGTGCATTGGCCTCAAAAAGCTGCTGCACGAAGTCCTCGGCCTGGTCCGGATTGGCGAGTTCGATCTCCAGGCCGCTGACATCGCCTTCAAGGTTGAAGAGCTCCTGGCCGACATTGAGCGGCGTGTAGCAACGATCCCCAGCCGTGTCCGCCCGGACGATGGCGACGACCGTGAGGTCTCGCGGCAGGACGACGATTTCTTCGCGGGCGGCGCTGGCCTGGGCGGGGTCGGTCGTTTCTTCCGCCTCGCGGAGGTTGCGGATCATCTGGCGGATGGTGTCGGAAGCGAGAATGGAAAGTACATCCCCCACCTTGACCTTCAGCTTTTTCGCCAGCTTGTCGGTGATGATGATGTTGTCCTCCTTGAGGTTAAACTCGCCCTCAAGAAGATGTTTGGAGAGCTTTTTCAGCAGGTCGTTGTCTGCTTCATCCCGCAGCCCCAAAAGCTCGGCTGCCTCGGGGTCGGAATCGCCATTGCGGGCAGCGATCATGCCTTCGGCGATGGGGGTGGCGGAAAGAACGCCCGGGCGCTGTTTCATGTCCTTCAGCACCTCACGCCAGTTGGAGCGGAAGGGCTTCGGGGCGCCTTCAGGGAGTTCTCCCACGAAAGGGCTGTCCTGCACCAAAACCACATGCGGTTCAAAGCCGAGTAGCAGCTGCTTGAACTCGACCTGCCAGCCTTTGAAGACGGACATCACCACCACCAGCACGCCCACGCCGAGCATGACACCGAGGACCGAGATGAGCGAGATGATGGAGACCAGCGACCGCTTGGGCCGGAGGTAACGCAGAGCCAGAAAGAGAGGGGCGTTGGAAAGCATGGGGAAGGTCAGTCTCGCAGGGCCACGGCAGGTTCCACCCGGGAGGCAAACCAGGCGGGGATCAACCCAGCGACGACGCACAGGGCCACGGAAATGAGGCAGGTGAGGGTGACATCCCAGGGCTGAATGTGGGCCGGGATGGTGGAAAGGAACACCCCTTCCACTGCATGCACCTGACCACCGGTGGCCAATGTCAGAAGGGAACGGATGTCATTGCGCAGCCAGAGCACGATCATGCTGCCAATGAGACCGACAAGGGTGCCGATGACACCGACCACGATGGCCTGGAGGAGGAACACATTCACGATCTGCCACGGGCGACTGCCCAGGGCGGCCAGCACGCCGATCTCGCGCCGTTTCTGGGTGGTAACGGTGATGGTAGTGTTCATCACGGAAAAGGCGGCGACTACAGCGATGATGAGCAGGACAAACTTCATCATCGTCTGCTCATTCTGCATGGCGGCCAGGCGGGACTCGCCAGCATCCGTCCACAGCGTGAAGGTCCAGCCCGGCAGTGCGGGCTTCATTCCGGCGGCGAACTCCTTGGCCTGCTGAGGGTCCTTGATTTCCATAGCGATTCCAGTGACCTCCTGGCCTAACTGGAAGAGTTTTTGGCCGGTTTTCAGCGAGACGTAGCCGTTGTAGCCGCCGGTCTCGGACCGCAGCACGCCGGACACACGCAGGGTTTGCGGGTTCAGCTTGATGGCGTCCAGGATCGCCTTTTTTTTCTCCTCGGATTCCTGGTCTTCTGCCACGCCGTATTGGCGCACGGCCTGGTTCACATTTTGGGAGGCATAGACGCTGATCTCCTCACCCACCCGCACACCGAGCTGCTGGGCGTGGTAATCGCTGATGACGATGCTGTCCTCAGGAAGGTCCAGGCTGCCGTCCAGAAGGTGCCGGGTCAGCTTACTCAGGTTGGCGGCCCCTTCCTCGCGGGACAGGCCAAAGACCTGGGTGCCCGTCTGGTAGTCATCCCGCGCCATGTAGAGAATCCCCCCCGCGTAGGGTGCGGCGGAAACGGTGCCCGCCTGCGCGCGGGCCGCTTTCAGCGCTTCCTGCCAGGGTGGGGCGTTTTGTGCGCTGCTGTCCTTGGCCACCAGCACGTGGGGTTCAGCCCCCACAAGGGTGTCCCGGAAGTCCACTTCAAAACCGAGCATCACGGCGCGCACCACCACCATCATCAGCACGCCCACAGCGACTCCGAGGATGGAGATCGCCGTGATCACCGAAACAAAGGAGCGTTTGGGGCGCAGGTAGCGCAGGGCTAGGAAAAGGGAGGCGCGGTTCACCATGGGCAAGGTCCACTTTGGAGTCCCCGGCGCAAAGGTCAAAGGGTCTCCTGGGGTGCTTTAGATCTGTTCGCCCGATGGGGTCTTCCCTGGCGTGGCTTTGCCTGTGGCATCGTAGCGCACCTGGCCCTCCTGGATGGTAATGTAACGGGAGGCGGCTTCCAGTTCCTCTCTTCCCAGGCCAGGAAGCTGGAAGGTACGACCCTTCAGGGCACCTTTTTGAATGGTGACGCCCTCTACCAGTCGGCGCAGAACATCCAACGCGGTCGATTCTTCAGCCGCGAGATTGATCCCCGCAGCCTCCACGGACTGGCACAGGGTGCAAAGCGTCTGGGCATTGCGCTGATCACGGGCCTGTTTCACCGTGCTGATGTCGCCGCCGAACCAAGCCAGTGCCAGGCTGGTCATGATCCCCAGAATCGTCAGGGTCATCAGCATTTCGATAAGGCTGAAACCGGTATGGATGTTCTGGGAATGGATCGCGGCTTTCATGCGCAATTGAGTGACACGGTGAATTTATGGAATTTTTAATTCCAAGGCAATCTGCAATTTCATAAATATGAGACTCTTTCGAGTAAATTATTATCATTATTGATAATATGATGAACGGGGTTTTGGTAACCCTTGTGTCCACTGGCTCCATTGATGGAGAAGCCGTTTTGGGTCGTCTTTTACCTTCTGGAAGAACATGGAGCGTGGTATGCTCGTATTCCTCACGGCACATGCAGGTCGTCCTCCGCAAAATAGGTCTGAAACACCGCCTTCCTCTGGCGGTGATGTGGGCGGCGTGCCTCATGGCACCGCTGACAGCCCAGGAGCCGCCAAAATCGTGGACGGCCCGGGAAACGCGTCTGGCCAATGAATACCTCTCCCTGCTGGTCAGCCAGCCGGACTATGGCCGCGTGGTGGAGCTGCTGTGGGCGCTGTATGAAAAGCATGGGGCCACGCCCCTGCTGCTGGAGAACATTTCTGCCCAGGCGGCAAAGACACGCCACCCCACCGTCCTGCTGGTGCAGGGGCACCTTTTTCGCCGGGCGGGGGACCTTAAAAAGGCCGCCCAGCTTTATGACGAGGTGCTGAAGACCACCCCGAAAAATGCCGTTGCCCTCCGTTCCCGTGCGGATCTGGCCCGGGAAATGGCAGACCCTGCTCTCGCCTACAGCCTCATCCAGCGATGGGTGGAAGGACTGGCGGACAATGATCCCACACTCCCCCAGGCCTGGATTGAACTGGGCACGCTGGGCCTGGCCGCCGGTCGTCCTGAAGAGGCGGCCCAGGCCTGGGAGAAAGCCGCCCGGCTGCGGCCTGGAGATGCAGATCTGGCCCGTCAGGTGGCCGAGCTGCTGCTGCGCGCCGGCTTTCCAGACCGTGCCGCTACTTTTTACAGCACGCTGGCCGAACAGGGGGATCCGCAAAAGCGCCTCGGTGCCCTCTACGACCTCGCTAGGATTCTGGAGCAGGCCGACCAGTTTGCTAAGGCGGATGCGGCCCTGCTCAAAGGGCTGGCGCTGCTGGACTTCCGCGATGGGCGCTATGCGGAGTTCTTTCGCCGTCGGGTGCGGCTGCATGAACGCTTCGGCAATCTGGACGACTTGCGCCAGCAGTTGCAGGCGACGGCTAACCAAAAGCCCGTCAGTGAAGCCGCCTTGCGGGATCTCGTCAGATTCTTTGAGATCACGGTGGATCTGGATGAGCAGCTTTCGGCCCTGCGCACCCTGGTCAAGGAAGTGCCCCAGGTGGATGACTATCGTTGGGAACTGGTGCGGGCGCTTCTGGATCACGAT
>DMMK01000279.1 GCA_003453085.1 Verrucomicrobiales bacterium | reverse complement strand
ACTTGCAGGAGGCCCCAACCCTGGCCGTTGTAGCGCTCGGTGGGGGCGGTGCCTTCGCCTTTAAAATTGACGTAATCGATGAGGCAGAAGGCACCTTCGGGGCTGGCCAGGAGAGCATCGAAGTGGGACTGGACGAGAGCGGGTTTTTTGGAGCTGGCTTTCATCTTTGGCAGGGCGCGCTGGAGCCGGGCAATGATGAATTCGGTCTGTAGGGCAACGGTTTTGACCAGGATGGCCCGGAGGGCGGTCTGGCGCGGGCCGTCTTTGTCCGCTTCAAAGCTGGCCTTGCTAGTCCAGGGGCAGGGGCCAGTGGTCCAGTCCGGCATTTCTACTCCCCGGCTCTGCAAAAAGGTGGCGAGGGGAGGGAAACTTTCTTCAAACGGTCCTTTCTTGCCTGTAGGATACCAAATAAAATGACCGATCCCCAACGATGCAAAATCTTTGCCTGAGTTCCAGCTTGTCAGTCCTGCTACCGTGCCTGCGCATTCGTTTTGCCAGATGCGCTGTCCCACGCGCTGGAGTTGTGCCGGAGTGAGTTCAATGGCGGCGCTGAAGGTACTCAAGGGTGAAAAAGAAGCCGTGAGGGTCAAGGCGAGGCTAAAAAGTTTTAAAAATCTGCGGTGATTCATATTTTAATAAACTTAAATTTATCTGGCTTTTCTGACAGGCTCTAAAATGATGGCATTCTGCATCGTTTGATGAGGTCTCCCTACTTTATTAAGATTGATTCAATGATTTTCCAAAATTAATCTCCGCACTGGAACCGCTGCTCCGCTTTCTGCATGCCTTATTTGGCCTTTAACCTCAACGACGGAAATGAATTCGTCTTCGATATCCTCGAAGAGCGTCTTTCTATCGGCAGAGATGCGAAGAACGACATCGTCATTGATAACACGTATATTTCCGGATTTCACGCCGAGTTCATCCGCCAGGCGGATGGGGTGTATGAGCTGGTGGACCTGAAGTCATCGAACGGTATCTTCGTGAATGGGAAGCGGATTGACCGTATCCGAGTGAAGGGGGGGGACAAAATTCGTTTTGGCCAGTTGGATTCACGGTTTCGCGAACGGCCCCCGAAGGGGACGGCACCCTCGACCGAGGCCAAAAATGTAGTGGCCAAGGGCCAGCCAGTCCGAACGGACGGGAAACGTGGAGACACGGAATCCGTGCCTGCAAAAGATGGGGCTCCAAAATCTGAAACGAGTCCGGTGGAACCTACGAAGACGCCGCTGGCCAGGCCAGACATGGGCATCAAGGGGCCCTCTGTGGCCGCCGCACACGGCATGCTGATCCAGCGGACTGCCCCTGCAGATGTCGCGCAGCAAAAGCAGGTGGATGAACTGAAGGAGGAAGTGGGCAGGCTGCAAAAGGAGCGGGATCTGCTGCGCCGTGAAAATGAAACGGAGACGCTGCGGCGGGAGGAACTGCGGGCGCTGGAAAAGCAGGTCGAAGAGGGCCGGAAAACCTTGGCTCATCTGGAAACCCGTACCGTGGAGCTGAAGAGCAGCCTGACAGATTCAGAAGACGAACTGGCGAAGCTGGCCGTGAAGCGCCGTGAAGCGGCCAATTTGGACAGCCAGGTGGAGTCCAGCCGCAGTGCGCTGGCCAAGGTGCAGGATGACATCGCCGTGGCGACCAAGAGTTTGCAGGCCCTGCATGTCGAGGCAGACAAGGCGAGTGCGGATCGCAGTGCCAGCCTGAAAGAAAAGGAGACGGTGGCGGCAGAACTGGCCCTTCTGAAGCAGGATCTCAGTGAGGCCTCCGTGCCCGCTGCCGTGGTCGTGGCAGCCGTTTCTCCGGAAGCGGATGAGGCGACCTTTAGCGCGCGCAGTATGGAGCTGGCGGCGTTGGATGCCCAGGTGACACAGCGCCAGGCGGAATTGACGGAAGTCCAAAAGACGCTGGAAAGGCTGCGTCAGGAAGAGGACCAGCGAACTGCCCAGGTACAAACTTTGGTGGCCAAGGAAACCAGCCTGACGCAAACCACCGGTGTCCTAGCGGAACTGGAAAATAAACGCAGTCTGCTGGATGCAGCCCTGGCAGGTCTGACGGGCAACCAAACGGCGCTGGAGACGAAGCTGGCCGATTTGGAAAAACAATGTGCAGAGGCCAGTGCTCGGTTGCGGGATGTTTCCAGCGACCACGCCAAGGCAACCTCTGAGCATGAGGCTCTGAATGCCGCCAAGCTGAAGCTGGAAACCCATGTTCAGGATCTGCGTCAGCAATCGGAGCATCTGATTTCCAATCAAAAGAAGGCGGAAGAGGAGGCTTCACAAAAGCTGGCCACACTGGAAGGGCTGCTACGCCAGAAGGCCGAGGAGCTGAAAGCCCTCGAGACACGCTCCGGCGACCTAACAAACAAGCTGGATGATCTGGCGGCTACGGATACGCAGCTCAGCAGTGCCAGCGAGGCCCTGAAGGCAGTGGAGGCTCATAAGGGTGAACTGACGGCGACAATTTCGCAACTGTCCCAGGAGCGTGATGCGCTGACTCGGGAACTTTTGGCCGCGACGGAAAAGGGCAAGGCGCAGCATGGCCTGACGCAGACGCTGATGATGCGGCGGGAGTCCTTGGAAAAAGAGGTCCGTGGCATTGAGGAGCAGAAAGAGATGCTGACTGCGGACGTGGCGAAGGCACGTGAGAGTTTGCGTCAGGCGGAAACGGCGCTGGATGAGCGTCAGCAGGAGGCCAAGGCAGCGGAGGCGAAGACCGAAGAATTCACCACCAAGGCCAGTGAAGTGGTGGCCCAGCATGCCGCGCTGCAAAAGGAGATCACCAGTCTGCGGGCGGAAGCCCAGGCCGCACGAATGGAACTGGACAAGGTCACGGGCGAGGCTGCGGCACAAAAGCAG
>DMMK01000516.1 GCA_003453085.1 Verrucomicrobiales bacterium | reverse complement strand
CATGTCCATGCCGCCGCTGGCAGCCACCACCTGGGGGCCGTCTTTGCCACCGAGCTGGAGCACCGCAGGCACCACGCCGAGATCGGAGGCCAGTTTCTTCATGCCGGGCAGGATGAGGTTCTGGTTCACCGAGGTGCGGGTCTCGCGCTGAAGTTTGGAAAGCTGCTCACGAAGCTTCGTGGCCGTTTCCTTGTCTTCCTTGGCACGGGCTTCGGCCATTTTAGCCTGTAGGTTGCGGACGGTCTCTGCCTGCTCCTTGTACTTTTTGCCGGACTTCTCAGCCCCTGCCAGCACCTGTTCAGGAGTCAGGGCTTCCATGGAGTCGCTGATCTTCTTGGCTCCCAGGATACGGTTGGTGAAGGCCTCGCGCAGGGGCTCGTTCGGCATGTCAGGGTTCGGGTTGATCAGCGTCACGAACGAATCCCACATCTGCTCCGCCGTCATGCGGCGCAGGATGGGGCCGGTGAAGTGATAGACGATGCCGGGGGCGATCTCCTCGCGGGTGACCTGGCGCTGATAGGCACTGGTGTTGTAAAGCACCCGCAGATAGGCCTTCATGTCATAGTTGAGGGACACGATCAGCTTTTCCAGGTGGGCCTGAAGTTCTGGATTCATCGGCACCGTGGAGTCCATGAGTTCATCCAGAGGCTCGATGAGGGCCAGGCCAAACACGCGCTTCCACAGACGGTTGGCGATGACCTTGTTGAAGCGGTCATTGTCCTTGGAGGCCATCCAGCGGGCGTAGGCCTGAAGCTGGGTTTCACCCGGCTTCACTTCGGCGGCATGGCCAAACATGGTGGCGGGCTCCACACGGGAGCGGGGCTTGGCATCGCTGTATTGATAGTCGTGAGGCAGGGTCAGCTTGCGGGTGTCTTGGAAGCTCACGGAGGTGTAGCGCATGAGGTTGCGCACATCGGTGAGCGCCTCTTCCACATAGCGGTTCTCCTTGCGCACAGCCTCGCTGGCCAGACGGGCCTGCTTGCCGATCTGCTCGGCATCACGCTTGGCCCGTGCCCGCTCTTCAGCGGTCATCTTCTTGTTCATGACCGGCATCACAAACTTGTCGCGGGCGGCCTTCTCACGGTCGCGCAGCATCTGGCGTGCGCCTTCGGAGCTGCCGCCGTAATAGTCGTTGGTCTGCACCGGGTAGGTGAAGGCAGCCATCTGGAAGAACTGCATCTGCGTCCATTTGTCGAACGGATGGTTATGGCACTGGGCGCACTCCACACGGGTGCCCAGGAAGACACGGGCCGTGTTGGCCATGTTGTCCAGCGGCATGCCGCGGTCGCGCATGTAATAGCCGATGGCACCATTGTCCCAAGCCTCTCCCTGGGCGGCGACCATGTCGCGCACGAACTGGTCATAGGGCTTGTTCTTGCGCAGGCTCTCTTTGATGAAGTTGGAATAGGCCGCGCCGGTGATCACTCCGGTCTGGTTGCCATTGGTCTGGGTGCGCAGCACATCGGCCCAGTAGTTGTAGGAGTGCTGCACGTAACCTTCAGTGGCGAGAAGATGATCAATGAGCTTGGCGCGCTTGTCCGGAGCCTGGGAGCTCATGAAGGTCTCCGCCTCGCGGGTGGTGGGAATGCGGCCCGTGATGTCCAGATAGATGCGGCGGACAAAGGTGTTGTCGTCCACCTCAGGGTTGCCTTTGACGTTGCTCTTCTTCCAGTCCTTCTCCAGCAGGGCATCGATGGCACGGGCGGCAGTGGTGGCATCCCCGGCGGCTTGGGAAGACGCGGTGATGAGGAGAAGGCTGAGCAGAGCGAGAGGACGCATGCGTATCATGTACAAACCAACGCCAAGGCCCACGTGCTTTTTCACAATCCCGTATAAATCTTTTTCGTTAGGCCGAAAACGTCTCGCGCCACAAGGCCAGCGCCTGCACCACATCCTGCCGCCTGTTTCCGGGGCTCAGTTCCCACACCAAAGGCACGCACGCAGGCACCAAAGGCAGCAATTCAGCCAAAGCGACGCCACCTGTGCTCAGCGGTGCGCGGTGATCTTTCTTCGGCCAAAGCACGTCATGAACATGACAGCCGAGGAGACGGCTGGCGGTTTGCGACAAATAGAGAGCATGATCCACCAGGGCCAGATTTGCCTGACGTTGCACGTGACCGAAGTCATGCCAGGAACCTACCCAGGGGCAGTCCGCATATTCGGCCAGCAGCGCCACCATCTCGCGTTGATTCGGGATCTGCTCATAGTGGCTGCGGGTCTCGATGCCCAGCTTCACGCCTTCCTTTTCACAAACGGGCAGTAGCTCCGTCAGGGCCGCACGCACATGGTCGAGGGCTCTGGCGCTGGCCTTGTCCCGCTGCGCCACGAGATCCAGCTTCAGGTTGCAGTAGTCGCGCGAGTAGAGCTGCCCGGCAAGGGTCATCGCCTCCAGTTTTTCTGTGAGCGAGCGCACCTTGGCGCAGCCCAGATGAATCACCACGCGGTCGGTGCCAAAGCGAGTCGCCATGGCGAGGGTCTTCTTCGTCAGGGAGATGGCGCGCTCCCGCTCCCAGGCCTTTTCAGAAGTGAACTCGTACACGTCGGGCGCATCCATCGTCACCTCCACCGGAGGCGGGCAGAAGTTGTGCAGGCTGCTGACCTTGATCTCGCCTGCGGCCACGGCCTCCAGCAATCCTGGCAGCAGGGATATCTTGGTGCCGTGGCTGATCTCGATCCATTCAAAGCCCAGCTCCCGCGCCTCTGCGGCCAGCTCGCGCCCCTCGGTGTGGCGATGGCTGTTCCAGCAGGTGGAGAGGGAAAGGATGGAGGTGGGGGCAGGCACGGCGTGGGTGAAAATCATCTCATGTACTTATCGGGCGCAGAGTCAACGCAGATTGCGTGGGAAGGCAGGCAAACATCGACTGCTCCTGAAAAAACAGCGCCGGGGGCAAACCCCATGATGGGGAATGGGGAGACGCGGTTTTTCCCCATTTGGGGAAGAAGCCACCTAACCCACGATGGACCAACGAGTTGCGATGGGGATTGGATGGGGATTCCCTTCACCATTGTCTCCTCATGGGGATTTTTGAAGCGGAACGCGGGTTCGTTTGCGGAAGTCAAAGAGGACGCGTGGAGACCCAGAAATAGGCGGTGAAAGGAAGGGTGCATGCCAGCGTGAAAACGGATGGTGTATTCTATCATTTACCGATGACGATGGCGAGGAAAAGAAATGGGAGGTGGCGCGGATTTACATGGGGAAGCGAAACGCAGACCCGTGCAGCGGGGCTGCTGCCATCCCTACCGGGATGGCCCCTTGACCTGGTGAGATCGGACTTTGCGACCAGGGGTGCGCTGCGCTTACCCCTGGCTACCCGCGAGGATGCCTCCGGCATCCAAGGCAGATGAGAGGAAGCATTCCGCAAGCAGGGTTTAAGACGAGGTGGCAGCGAGAAGGACTTCGGTCGTTCAGGGAAAGCCGGATCATTTGGCGAAGGAGACCAGAGAAGTTTCGGGCTGCCTTTGCGCCAAACACATCCAGCCTACGTTCCCAGAGGGGGCTTATTTGAAACCCAGGGTCTTGGTGGCGGTGGCCATGGACTTGACGATGTTTTCTTCTTCCAGCGTCAGCAGGGCGAGCTGCGAGAGTTCACCGAGTCGGGGCAAGGTGGCAGCGCGGTGTTCGCGGACCCAGGTCAGGGTGCGGGCGAGGTCACGGCCCGGCTTGTCTGGAAAAGTGGCCCAGTAGGTTTCCTTCAGGCAGGGGATGTCCAACGGGTCGCGGGTCATCATTTCCAGGTGGAAACGCAGGCCGGGGCGCGCGGCGAGCAGGAGGCTGATCATGCGCGGCAGGTCCAGGCTCCCCTGCCCCAGCGGTACCTCGCTCATCTGAAAGCCGTCGTCATCGTCACGCACGGCGAGGTCTTTCAGATGCACGGTGACGGCATAGGGGGCCAGGGCTTCGACGACCGCCAGCGGATCTTCCAGCAAGGCGAGGCTGTTGCCGGTATCCACACAGGCGCCGATGTGCTCGCTGGCCACGGCTTTCAACGCGGCCACCAGTTCCTGCAGTTCCCAGTCCTTGTGATTTTCGATGCCGATCTGCACCTGCAGACGGCGCGCCACAGGCTCGGCCAGGGTGATGGATTTCAGCGCTGCGGCTTTCCAGGCTTCGAAGTCGGCCCGGCGCGCCAAGACCTCATAACGCCTGCCGCCCAGGGCCGTGCGAAAGATCGTGGCCCCGGCCTCGCGGGCGGTGCGCAGTTCCCTCTCAAAGCGGCCCACATCGCCTGCGTTTGCGGGAAGCTTGACACTGCCTTCGATGGCCATGTCATAGGACTCGCAGGTCTGCCGGACCTGTTTGGCAAAGTCCAGCGTCCAGCCTTCGATGCCGATCTGGACGGACCCGAATCCGAGGCCGCGAATGTGGTCCATCACATCCAGGGCGTGGGCAAAAGGCGGCAGCTTGAAGCTAGAGTACTTGCCGCGCCAGCGGTGGGAGTAGGAGGCGATGGCCAGGCCCAGCCGCCGCTCCCCCAAGGCCGCCCGCAACGGCAGCGCCTTCGCAAGCATGGCAGTGAGGAGACCGCGCCGGTTCATGGGGACAACCTGGGTGCAAGGAGCGTGCCGTCAAGGTGGGATGATCGAAGGGAGTGGTGGTATCTCGGGCGGACTTGAGTGGAATGGAGGGTTGTTGGGGGGAGTGGGCGATGCAGGGGTTTTGGTCGTTCAGTGAAGGAGCTTGGCGGCTGTGCCGCTGAGTGATGAGGCGGAGAAGAGTCTCCGCGC
>DMMK01000060.1 GCA_003453085.1 Verrucomicrobiales bacterium | reverse complement strand
CAACTGGCTGGACCATCATGCAGGAGAATGATGGCACCCGGCTTCAGCGAACGGGAGATGAGTTTCAGGATAAGCTGCGGATCCTTCACCACACCGTCAAAACCCCGGCAGTTCCAGATGGCCATGGTCAACCCCAAGGCTCGCAAAGGCGGAGCAAGATACAGATTGTGATGCCCCACAGGTGGGCGAAACCAGAGCGGGCCCTGGCCCAGAATCTCGGTCAACGTCTGCTGGCAGCCAGCCACCTCCGCCCACATGCGCGCGGGCCGCAGCGCCCAGAAACTGCCTGCGGGGTGGGTTTGGCTATGATTCCCCACGAGATGCCCGCGCCGGACGATTTCACGTACCAGTTCGGGATGGCGAGCCGCCTTGTCCCCGATAAGGAAAAAGCCCGCCTTGGCCTGATAACGGTCCAGCACGTCCAGCATGGCGGGGGTGGTGGCAGGATCAGGACCATCATCCACCGTGATCCAAACTTGGCCGTCGGCGGCTTGCTCGGGCGAAAGCTCAGACACATGCGGCCCGAACCACCTGACCCAGGGCAGAATGCTGCCGTAGCCGATGACCAAAAACGTGGTCCAGAAAATCCCCAGGGCCCAGCCCCAATGTCCGGTAACAAGACAGATCACACACCCCATAGCGGGCAGCAGGCTGATGACAAAACGCCGCTCATTTTCACGGCGGCAGTCAGCAGGCTGCTCAGGGATCGGCAGGGCCATCCAGAATGACGGTTACCGCTTCAGCTTCCGCTTCAGGCGCATCCAGGTCGGCACATCGAGGTCTTCCCCACCCGAGGCGAGGGCAGGTTCTGTGTCCTTGAAGCGACCGCGGTCCTGATCCGAGAAGCCAAGATCAATCTGCTCCTGATTCGTTGGCTTTTTGGCGACCACCGTGTTCGCTGGGGGCGCGTAGGCCAGATCTTCCGGCGGGAGATTTGTGCGGGCCACCACGGCAGCCAAGGGTGAAGTGGCAGGGCGAGGCTGGTGCGCCGGCGCTGGTGCGGCGGCCTGCGGCTGAGGAGCCGGGGCGGGTGCCGGGGTCATGAAATCTTCGATGCGCAGCCGCGCAGGAGCTGGTGCCGAGGCGGGCTCAGGAGCCGGGGGCTCAGGCTCAATCTCGGGTTCAGGAGCAAAGCTGGCATGAGAAACCGAAGGTTCCTCTTCTTCATAATATTCTTCTTCCTCGTATTCCTGCTGGACAGGAGGCTCCGTGAACTGGCTGACAGCAGCGGGTGCCTCAGGGAAAAGTTCGGGCTCGTCTTCCACGGGCTGAGCTGGGGCTTCAGGCTCCTCGGGAGACAGGGAGATAATTTCATCGTCCTTGAACAGCAGGTCCATGGAATCATCCCGCACCAAGGGAGCTGCGGCACGGGCCGGAGCGGGGGCGGGCTGGGCTTCGATAGCCGCAGGAGCCGGGGCTGGAGCCTGACGAGGTGACCGAGCGCGCGGGGCGGGAGCAGGAGTAGATATCGCTGGGGCTGCCACGGGTGCTGGAGCTGCTGCGACGGGAGTTGCAGCCACCGCATCGGCCAGGCTGGGCATTGGGCGGTCCGTCATTGGCAGCATGTTCGCCGGAGGGGCAGCCGCTGCGATGGTATTCAGCTGGCTGAGGCCCAGGGAGCTGATCAGCGTCACGGAAACGGCATCTCCCAGGCGGGCATCCACGGCCACGCCGAAAAGAATGTGCGTGTGGTCCGGCACGTGGCGGCCCAGCTGTTTCATGACAGCATCCACCTCCATGAGGGTCAGTGTCTCGCCACCGGCGATGTGGACCAGCAGGGTCTTCGTCTGGTGCAGCAGGCGGCCTTGATCAATCAGCGGGCTCTTCAGCGCACGCTTCAGGGCCTCCGCACCGCGGTTCTGGCCACGGGCTTCACCGAAGCCAAACAGGCAGCGGCCATTCGAGGTGCTGAGGGCGCTGGTGAGGTCATCCAGTCCAAGCTTCACCAAGCCGGGGGTGGAAACAATGGTGGAAACCGCACGCAGGCTCTGGGCGATGAGTTGGTCCGCCTGAGCAAAAGCTTTCTGGATGCCGTCCTTCGGGAGGATCAGCTCGCCCATGCGATTGTTTTCAAACAGGATAAGGGCGGCGGCCCGCTTTTGAAGCTGGTTCAGCGCCTCTTCCGCCTGGGTCAGACGGCGGCGGCCTTCAAAGCTGAAGGGCATGGTGGCCGTGACAAAGACCAGGGCGTTGGAAGCCTTGGCAATTTCGGCGATGACGGGGGCGGCCCCGGAACCGGTGCCGCCGCCAAGGCCGGCGCAGATGAAAACAATGTCATGTCCCTCGATGGCCTGGCGGATTTCCTCGCGGGAAAACATGGCCGCCTCACGGCCCAGGTCCGGGTCCCCCCCGGCACCGATGCCGCGCATCAGCTCGGCACCTAGCTGGATCTTGACCGGGGCCATGGCATGGCCCAGCACGCGAATGTCCGTGTGCATGCAGACCAGATGCGCCTCCACGGTGCGGTCCAGCGTGATGCGGTCCAGAACATTGCTGCCTGCGCCGCCGATGCCGACGATGCAGGTACGAAGGGCGGGCTTGTTGGGTTCTTCCCGCTGCGAGTGACGATCGTATTCAACCATAGTACGGCGTGGCTAGAGGGTGAGCTAAAGAGGAGGGTGAAAAATCAGATGGCGACAGACAGGAGATCCGCCATCCGATGCGCCAGCCTTTTGAGCGGGGACAGGAAGGGCTTTTCTTGGTCCAGGATCTGCGCATAACGAATGAGACCGATAGGGGCGGAGAATTGAGGATTCTCGAAAGTGGCAGTCACGCCGCTGACGGGAGCTGAACCTGCACGCGTTACCTTCATTCCAAACACTTCTCGGGCCACCACGTCAATCCCTTTTAGCAGGCTCGTGCCTCCCGTGAGATAAAGTCCGGCGGCGATGCGGCCCGTGTGCCCTTCGCAACGCTGGTGCACCTGTTCTAAAATTTCTCGCACCCGCAGGTAGATGACCTCGTTCAAAAA
>DMMK01000502.1 GCA_003453085.1 Verrucomicrobiales bacterium | reverse complement strand
TAGAAGGTCTCGACACCGCTGCCACTGCCGCCACGGTTGTAGTTGTAGTGCACGCTGACAAAGATGGCATTGCCGTAGCGGTTGCCTGCGGCGGAGCGGTCCTGCAGGGGAATGAACACATCGCGGCTGCGGGTCATGATCACCTTGATGCCTTCTTTGCGCAGGAGCTGCTCCACGCGCCGGGCGGTATCCAGGGCGAGATGCTTCTCATAAACGTAACCGATGGCAGCACCGCGGTCATGGTCACCATGTCCGGCATCCAGGATCACGGTATCGAAAGCCTGGGCCAGGGAGCCTAGGAATAGGCTGACGGCAAGGCTGAGCCA
Organism: Verrucomicrobiales bacterium; assembly: GCA_003453085.1. Taxonomy (GTDB): domain Bacteria; phylum Verrucomicrobiota; class Verrucomicrobiia; order Verrucomicrobiales; family Verrucomicrobiaceae; genus Prosthecobacter. Next base: position 7,637 of record DMMK01000502.1, on the reverse strand, counting down.
GAGGATCTGAGACCGAGCGGAGGTGAGATTCATGCTGGAAAATCGAAGGAAAGGGGAGTGCTGGCCGTGGACGGCCGGGGCAATGATCAAACAAGCAACAGACGGCCTGCTTTCAATGAATCCAGTAAGCCCGTTTCAGGAGGGGCGGTCAAGCAGTTTGGCGCATGTCTGCTAAGGCAAGTTCCGTGCCACCTCAAACAATGGACAAACCTGTGCCCGTGACTTATGAGGCTGGGATGAAGTCCCGTGCAAAAACCTTACAGGCATTTGTTTTGTTCCTCTGTTTTTCTGCCGGGGCTCTTGCGGCTGAAGAGCCGTGGGAAACGGTGGTGATCCAGGGCATCCGGGCCATGAACCGAGGTGACGGACAAACCTTTGTCCAAGTGGCGCATCCGGAGTTTAAAATGACGATGCGAAACATCCTGCTGCAAAAAATGCAAGGAGCGATGGGTTCGCCTCAAAACCAGGAGGTGCTAGACGCCTTTGGCCTGGCCAGCGAGACCGAACTGGAAAAGCTGGCTCCGGATGAAATGGTGACGCGGATGATCCGCTGGATGCACTTTAACAGTCCGGTCCGGCTACGCGCAGCCATGAAGGAGGCACAATTCAAAGTGGTCTCCAGCGCCCCAGATGGACATCTGCAGCAGGTGAAGGTGGAGATGGAATGTGTGCTGGACGGCGTGTCGCGTAAAGCTCCCATGGTCCTCCTAGCCAGACAGGACGGTACGGCCTGGAAGTATTATGGAGATGTGGCCAGCATTCGGGGGCCTGCGAAGTAGGTCTTGCACAGTGGCCGTGATGCTCCGCGTGATGAGCAGGCGGTGTTGAAGCCGGGGGGCGTTTTCGTCTTTGCGGTGGAGAGGGTTGGTCTCATATTGCTTTGGGTCCCCTCTGGATCTTTCCCTTTCGTTTTCATGCACCGACTCATCCCTCTGATCTTCACTGTTACTTTGGCCGTCACTACGCTGGCGGGCCAGGCCCAGACTCCCGCTGTGCCGCAGCCGACGCTGGCCAATGTGGCCTATGGGAAGCATGAAAAGCAGGTGCTGGATTTTTACCAGGCGGCTTCAGACAAGCCCGTGCCGCTGCTGTTTTTCATCCACGGGGGCGGCTGGATGAATGGGGACAAAGCCAATCCCGACTTTCTGGCGAAGTGCTTGGAGTCTGGCATCTCGGTGGTATCCATCAACTACCGGCTGATCCCGGATGTGAGTTCGGACAAAAGCGTGCCGCCGGTGAAGGCTTGTTTGGATGATTCGGCCCGCGCGCTGCAATTCGTACGCAGCAAGGCGGCGGAGTGGAAAATTGACAAAACACGCATCGGCGGTTGCGGTGGGTCGGCGGGCGGATTCAATACTCTCTGGCTGGCCTTTCACCCGGACATGGCTGATGCCAAAAGCGCGGACCCTGTGGCCCGTGAATCTACCCGGCTGACCTGCGCACTGGGCTTTGTGCCGCAGACATCTCTGGACCCGCAGCAGATGCGCGACTGGATTCCTAACAATGATTATGGTCACCACGCTTTTCTATTGGCCAGCTACCAGGAGTTTGTGGACAAGCGTGAGTCGCTGATGCCGTGGATTGAAAAGTTTTCGCCCTATGCCCTGGCGACCTCGGATGACCCGCCCGTGTATCTGTTTTATGACTCCGTGCCTGCCATGGGCAAGGAGGCCAAAGACCCACCGCATTCGGCGAACTTTGGCGTGGGGCTGGAGGAGAAGCTCAAGAAAGTGGGTATCCCGTATGAACTGAATTACACGGGTGGGCCCCAGGTGAAACACCCGGACATCTTTGGCTTTCTGTTGGAGCATTTGAAGTGAGCAAGGCCTGACGGATGATGGACCGATCTAGACATTTTGGAGGGAATGCAGCGGAGCTTTGCTTTCAGTTTAAGATTCTCCACAGCCATGTCCTCGCCTCTGAGCCCGGGTGGTGACCGACGGCAATCTTGGGAGATCAAAGGGAGGGCGCGGGAAGAAAGGCTGTGCGATGTGAGCGCTGGAAGTTGAGCGACTGCGAAATCCGACACAAACTTTGCTGATGTTTTAGTCGGCTGCAGTTCGTTTCGGAAAAGTGACAGGCTTGTGCCCAACCGCATGAAAGGGGTAAGCTGCTCAACCAACTGCATGAAAAAGTCGCTCTGCCTTCTCTTGATTTCGGCTGCCCCTGCCTGGGCAGCGGTTGACTTTGCGCACCAGATCGTTCCCGTTTTGCGGAAGCACTGTGCGGAGTGCCACATGGGGGACAAAAAGAAGGGCGGCTTTTCCATGAATGACCGTGGATCCCTGATGACGGGCGGGGAAAATGGGCTGGTGGTGGATGTCAAAGTGCCGCATGAGAGCCTGCTGCTGGAGGTGGTGAGCACTGAGGATGAAGACCTGCGCATGCCGCCGAAAGGGCCTGGGCTAACCAAGGATGAAGTCACGCTGCTGAAGCAGTGGGTGGAGGAAGGGCTGCCCTGGGAGGCGGGATTTGCCTTCAAAAAGCCAGCCTACGAGCCGCCTTTAAAACCACGCCAAGTAAATTTGCCTGCTGCCATGGAAGGACGTCAAAACCCGGTGGATCGCTTGGTGGATGCCTACTTTGTGGAGCGGAAACTGGCGCGCCCGAAGACCCTTGAAGATGGTGCCTTTATGCGCCGTGTTTATCTGGATCTTATCGGCCTGCTGCCGACTCCGGAAGAATTGGCTGACTTTCAGGCGGATAAGACGGCAGGCAAGCGGGAACGTTTGGTGCAAACTGTGCTGACCCGGGATGTGGACTATGCCGAGCATTGGCTGACTTTTTGGAACGATCTGCTGCGCAATGATTACGGTGGCACCGGATTCATCACCGGTGGGCGCAAGCAGATCAGCAAATGGCTTTATGAATCCTTGGTGAATAACAAAAGGTTCGACCAATTTACGCGTGAGCTGATTGCACCACCCACCGATGACAGCCGGGGTTTCATTGATGGCATCAAATGGCGCGGCGAGGTGAGTGCTGGGCAGACGGTGGAAATCCAGTTCGCGCAGAGCGTGGGTCAGTCATTCCTGGGTATCAATCTCAAGTGCGCCTCCTGCCACGACAGCTTTGTGGATCGCTGGAAACTGGATGAAGCCTATGGGCTGGCCGCGATCTATGCCGAGAAGCCGCTGGACATTCATCGCTGTGACAAGCCGGTGGGGCGCCAGGCGAAAGCGGGCTGGTTGTTTCCGGAAATCGGAGATGTGGAGGCCACCGCACCCCGGGTGGAGCGGCTGCGGCAGTTGGCCGGGCTGATGACGCATCCTGAAAATGGACGGTTCACACGTACCATCGTGAACCGTCTTTGGCATCGCCTGATGGGGCGCGGCATTGTGCATCCCTTGGATGCCATGGACACGCCGCCATGGAATGCGGACCTGCTGGACTTCCTCGCGACTCATTTGCAGGAAAGTGGGTATGATCTGAAGCAGACGCTGCAACTGATCGCCACTTCTCAGATCTACCAGTCTCAAGGTGAGGTGGTGAGTGGCGAAATCGAAGATGCGGCTTATGTTTTCAAAGGAGTGCGGGCAAAACGATTGACCGCCGAGCAGTTTCTCGACGGGGTGTGGCGGCTGACCGGCGCGGCCCCGGCGAAGATGGATGCGGCGGTGTTTCGTGGGAAGCCTGACCTAGCGCTGGCCAAGCAGATCCAGCTTCAGGGAAAATGGATCTGGGGAGATTCGGCACTGCCGGGCAACGTGCCACCTGCGGGGGAGAAGATCCTGCTTCGGAAAGTTCTGAAGCTGGATCAGGCGGTGGCTGTGGGCTCTGCCATCATGACCTGCGACAATGGTTTTTCTCTCTACATCAATGGACGCAAGGTGACGGGGAGCGAAAACTGGGAGCAGATCGTGGCTGTTCCTTTGGCTGACAAACTTGTGGTTGGGCCTAACACTTTTGTAGTCATGGGAAGCAATGCTGGCAAAGGACCGAATCATGCGGGGCTGTATTTTGAAGCCCGCCTGAAAATGGCTGACGGGCAGGAGATGAGTGTCAATACCGACGAGACCTGGGAGTGGAATCCTGAGGTGCCCGAAGGCAAAGAAGGTCGGCTGGGAGCCGTGGTGGCCAGGGGCTGGAAACCCGCCGTGGTGGTGAAAGCTCTGGGAGCCTGGAAGCAGCGGCTGGAGTCTCAAGGTCCGGCCCTGCTGGCCCAGGGAGGGAAAAGTGGTCACCTCATCGTGCGGGCGAGTTTGCTGAAAAGCGACTTCTTGATGCGCTCACTCGGGCGGCCTAATCGGGATCAAATCGTCTCGATGCGTCCGAACGAGATCACCACATTGGAGGCGCTGGATCTTTCCAATGGGGAAGCCTTGACGGGCACCTTGGCACGCGGTGCCGAGGCCCTGGCTGAACGTGAATGGAAGGCACCGAATGCCTTGGTGAATTGGATTTATCAGCAGGCCCTGGCGCGGGACCCGACAGGAGCTGAAATGCAGGCCGCTCTGGAAGTGTTGGGCGAAAAGCCCACGGCGACGTCGGTTCAAGACCTGTTGTGGGCTGTGGTGATGCAGCCTGAGTTTATGTTTGTTCGTTAAACCTTTGAAGGAATCCAGATCATGAACCGTGAATTCGATCCACAGGCACCGGCATCCATTGTTAGACGCGATTTCATCCGGCAGCTCGCTGCTGCAGGGACGGCCGCCTGGATGACCGGAGCTCCGCAGATGGTGAAGGGGGCAGCGTTGCAGCATCCGAAGGCCAAGGCGGATGCCTGCATTCTGCTTTGGATGGCCGGCGGCATGGCTGCGCCGGAGACCTTTGATCCGAAGCGTTATGTGCCCTTTGAAAAGGGTGTCGAAGTGGCGAAAATGCTGAGCACCTTTCCGGCGATTGATACCGCCGTGGACGGGGTGAAAATCTGTCAGGGTCTGGAAAACATCGCCCAAGTGATGGACCGGGCCACGCTGATCCGCAGTGCCGTGCAGCCGGATCTGGGTAGCATCCTGCACAGCCGCCATCAGTACCACTGGCACACGGGCTATGTGCCGCCGCAGACGGTGGCCTGCCCGCACATTGGTTCCTGGATGGCGAAGGTGCTGGGGCCACGCAATGCGGTGATGCCTTCATTTGTAAACATCGGCCAGCGACTGGAAGGAGTGGGTGAGAGTGAGGAACTGAAGGCCTTTACCTCGGCAGGCTTTTTCGGCAGTGAGTACGGTCCCATGAACCTGCCTTATCCTGAGGAGGCGGCAACCTCTGTGCGCCCACCGAAGGGCATGGATGCAGGCCGCTTTGCCAGTCGGGACAAGCTGTTCCGCAAGCTGGTGGATCAAAGTCCACAGCGTGACTACATGAGCGATCACCAGCAGCAGTCGCTGATACGCAGCATGGACAATGCCTATCGCCTGTTGAGTTCGAAAGAGCGTGAGGCCTTCGATATCACCCTGGAGCCGAAGGAGAGCTACGCCAAATATGACACGGGACGTTTTGGTCGCGGCTGCCTGTTGGCACGGAGATTGGTGGAGGCTGGCGTGCGGTTTGTCGAGGTGACCACGGAATACGTGCCCTTTTTCCAATGGGATACCCACAAGGATGGGCACACAACCGTGGATGGTCTGCACAAGGAGATGGACCTGCCTATCGCCACCCTGGTCCGGGATCTTGAGGAACGTGGTTTGTTAGACCGCACGTTGATCGTCATCGCGAGTGAGTTCAGCCGGGATGCCATCATGGAAGGCAAGCCTGGATCGAATGCCAATGATCAAGCCACTTTCAAGGTGGAGCGGCTTGAGGAGATGAAGCATTACGGTCTGCACCGACATTTCACGGCAGGGACCAGTGTGGTCATGTTTGGTGGTGGGGTGAAAAAAGGTTTTGTCTATGGGGCGACGGCGGATGAGCGCCCGCTGGTGGCGACCAAGAACCCAGTCAGTGTGATGGATCTGCATGCCACCATCATGACCGCTATGGGCATCAGCCCGAAGACGGAATACCTCATCGAAGGACGGCCTTTTTATGTGACGGAAGATGGCAAGGGGAAGGCTGTGGAGGATCTTTTTGCTTAAACAGACACATCGCCCTACATGATCGGAAACAAGGGCGTTTCTGTGGCGTTATCCGACGATGAAAACATTGCTCTCCCTCTGCCTGCTGTTGGTTTGTGGATTGGCCTCGGCGGCTCATCCAAACGTTCTGTTTCTGTTTGCTGATGACATGCGCTCCGATTCACTGGCCGCATTGGGAGATCCTGTGGTGAAGACCCCTCATCTCGATTCGCTAGTGCAGCGTGGGTTCACCTTTACCTATGCATACAATTTGGGGGGCAATTCTCCGGCGGTCTGCATGCCCAGCCGGAATATGATGATGAGTGGCCGGGCCTACACGCGCTGGAAGGATTATCTTCCCGCAGGTGCGCCGGAGCCGCGCCGTGGCAAAATGAGTCCTGGAGACGGGCCGAATTTTCCCTTGTCCATGAAGGCTGCAGGTTATGAAACCTGGCACTTTGGGAAGAAGGGAAATTCAGCCAATCTGATCCAGGCGAAGTTTGATCACGTCCATTACCTGGAGCACGATCACATGGATCGTGAGCATGGGGAACCGGGGCGCGAGATCATTGATGGAGCCATCCAGTTTGTGAGCCAGCGGTCTGATGAGAAACCCTTCTTCATGTATCTGGGGTTCAGCAATCCTCATGACCCGCGTGTCGCCGCCCAGTCTTATCGTGACCTCTATGTGGAGGCGCAAATGCCGCTGCCAAAGAACTACCTGCCAGTGCATCCCTTTGACAACGGTGAGATGATGGTGCGGGATGAAATGATCTCGCCCTGGCCGCGCACGGAGGCGGAGATTCGCCGCACTTGGAGAGATTACTATGCCACCATCACCGGACTGGATGCGCAGATTGGTCGTCTGCTGAAAGTTCTGCAGGAGCGCGGACTGATGGAGAACACGATTATCCTTTTTTCGGCGGATCAAGGCATCGCCATTGGCAGCCATGGTTTGTTAGGCAAGCAGAACCTCTACGATCACAGCGCCAAGGCACCTCTGGTGGTGGCTGGCCCCGGTATTCCGAAGGGAAAGAGCGCTGCGCTGGTGCATCTGCTGGATATTTATCCCACGGTCTGTGATCTGGTGGGGGCGAATCCGCCTGCGAGTATTGACGGTGTCTCCTTTAATCCGGTCATTTTAGGACAAAAGAAATCTTCCCGTGAGTCATTGCTGCTGACCTACATGGACAAACAGCGCGGTCTGCGGGATGAACGCTACAAGCTGATCCGTTATCCTCAGACCGATGTGACCCAGCTCTTTGATTTGGAAAACGATCCTTTAGAAATGGAGGATCTTTCGCGCCAGCCGGAGCTTCAAGAACGCAAACAAACCATGCTGAAAAAGCTGGCTGAGTTGCAGACAAAATTTGGCGATGATTTGCCACTGACTGAGGCGCACCCCCAACCTGCAAAGTGGAAGATTCCCACCTCTGAGGAGATTAAGATCCTGCTGCCGAAATGGAAGATGGAGGATTCCCTGGAGCATCGTGCCGGAGGCCCTCCGCCTTTCCCATTTAAGAAACACTGATTCGTTTTCCCTGTCCCCTTTTCATGAAGTTCTTCTCCGTTTTTATTTTACTGCTGGCCTTTGGTTTTGCTCAGGCTGCCCCGGATGTTCGGCCTAACATTGTATTCATT
>DMMK01000155.1 GCA_003453085.1 Verrucomicrobiales bacterium | reverse complement strand
GTGAAGATGGCCCTGGGCCGCAGCTACATCAACAAGGGCGATGCGGACAAAGGCATCACCATCCTCAAAGAGGTGGTGGCCCAGTCTCCCGACCTCAAATCCGAAGCCGGTCTTTTCGTGGCGGAGGCGCTAAAAAAGCAGGACAAGGTGGATGAGGCCCTGGCCGTCCTGAAATCAGTCCTCGAAGGTGGCATCCGCAGTTCTGAGGCCATCCAGGCCGCGATGATGGCGGCGGATCTGCACGTGGGCAAAGGCGAGCTGGACCAGGCGGGTGAGCTGATGGAGAAGGTGAAGGGTTTTGCCACCGGCGGTGACAACGTCGCTCAGATGAACAACATCTACCTGCGGCTGGGAGACCAGATGCTGGAAAAGAAAAGCTTTCGCGAGGCTTTGGGTGCCTACCAGTTTGTGCGCCGCAAGAGCGAAATCACCCGTCTCCAGAAGGACGTGATCGCCAAGATTGAGCTGAGCTTGAAAAGCCCCGGCAAAGGCCCCATCAAGGGCACGAAGGAAGAGCTGGAAGAAAAGCTGAAGACCAACAACGGACTGCTGGAGGAAATCGAAAAGCGCACGGACTACGACGCCTCCCTCTACTACCGTCTTGGCCGCTGCTACTTTGAGATGGGCCGTTTCTGGGAGTCGCTGCTGGCCTTTGATGTGATCGTCAAGGAGTTCAAGGAATTCCCTCAGCGTGATCGCTGCGTCTTCGGTATGATCATTGCCAATGCCCAGCTCAAGCGTGTCGCTTCGGCCCGCAAGCTCTGCGAACGCTACATCAACGAGTTTCCAGACGGCGCTGATCTCGGCACTGTTTCTGAAATGTACGGGATGCTGGCCTATGAAAACGGCAAGCTTCAGGATGCCGCCGACGCTTTCAACAAAGCTGAAGGCTTTCCCAAGTCGGACAAGGAGCGCCTGCGCTTTCTGCGTGGTAACGTGCTCTTTGAAATGCAGCGTTTTGACGATGCCCGCACCACCTATGAGCTGCTGCTGAATGAGTTCCCAGAGTCTGCCTACAAGGACGATTCCCTCTACCGCATCGCTCTCATTTATTTCTATCAGAACGATTCGATCAACACGACGAAGGCGCTGAACAACTACATGAAGGAGAACCCGAAAGGTCAGTTCATCGTGGATGCACGCTACCGTCTGGCCTTCATCAAGTTCCAGAGCCGGGACATTGACAATGCGATGAAGGATCTGGAAGCCATCGTCAAAGATGCGCCGAATGATCCCAATATCGGTCAGGTGCACAGTTTGTTAGGCGATGGCTACAACCAGAAGGGCGACTATGACAAGGCCCTGGAAAACTTTGCCGCAGGCGTGGACAAGGCTAAGTCCGAAGACGTGCTCAGCTATGCCATGGACCAAGCGACCGACCTTTATGCCGGCACCGGCAAGTGGAAGGAACTGGGCGACATGTGGCAGAAGTATCTGAACACCCACAAGGACAATGAGGAGCAGGAGCTGAAAGCCGTGCTGTGGATCTCCCGCGCCCGGGTGAAGGAGAACAAGCTGGACGAAGCCAAGCAGTTGCTCGCCACCGCGATCAAGCCAAAGATCGGCAATGCGGCCAATGAGCAGGTGGAAGGCCTGATTCAGCAACTCGTCAGCCTCGTGGCTCCTAAGCGCCGCCGCCCTGCCGCACCTGTGGAAGGCGCGCCTCCGGCACCCGCAGAACTGACTCATGAGCAGGTGGAAAAACAGCTCGAAGAGCTCATCACCCCACCCGAGGCAGGCATGAACGGCACGGCCCAGATGCGCATCCTGTTTGCCAAGGCCTGGCTGGCCAAGGTGATGCGCGAACCCGTGAAGGCCGAGAAACTTTTTAACGTCATCATTGAGGTGGCCAAGCCGGAAGACCTCAGCCCCATGCTGCTGGCCACGGTGGGTGACAATGCCCGCACCAAGGGGGACCTGGACAAGGCGGCCGGCTGCTACAACCGCCTGAACGAATTCTACAAGGACACGGAATATGCCGACGGTGCTGCTGTGGGCCTGGCCGAGATCGCCTACGCCAAAGGGGAATTCGACAAGGCTCTGGAGCTGTTCACGACGGCCATCGAAGGTTACGCCGCCAGTTCCCGCCTCCTAGATGCAACGCTGGGCAAGGCCAAGACGCTCTTCAAACTGAAGAAGTATGAGGATGCCAAGAAGCTGTATGTGCAGATTCTGAACACCAAAGAATGGCGCGGTGAGGCCCATGCTACCTCTCTCTTCATGCAGGGCGAGATCGAATTTGCCAACCAGAAGTGGGGTGAGGCCATCCCCTACTACCAGCGTGTGTTCATCGCCCATCAGAAGTGGAAGAGCGTGATGGCGCAGTCCTACCTCCAGTGCGCACGTGCCTTCATCAAACTCAACCGCCCGGCCGCCCCTACGGATATGCCGCCGCGCCAGTATGCCGACCGCGAGGCTGCCAAGCTGCTGCTCATCGAAATGACCAAGCGCCAAGACCTGAAGGATCTGCCCGAGATGAAGCAGGCAGAGCAGGAGCGCACCAAGCTGTAATCCCAGTCCTTTGAACTTTCTTTTTCCTTACGTCTCCATGTTTCGTCACACCTTCATTTTACTGGCTTCGGCCCTGCTGTGCGGGGCTGCCTTCGGGCAGGCCATCGTGCTGAAAGACGGCACGCGCATTGCCAGCAACGAGTTCACCATGGATGGTGACAAGATCGTCCGAACGATCAAAATCGGCGACAAGTCGGCGACGACGGTCCTCCCCTGGCAGAACATCGGCTACCTTGACTGGCCGGAGCCGGAAGAGCTGCTGGAGGCCAAAAATCTGATGGCCCAGGCCAAGTCCGAAGAAGCTCTGGCGCTGTTGAAGAAGTCCCTCGATTTCTTCCAGAAGTTCGAAAAGGTGGAGGGCAACTGGTACCAGCCCGTTTTCTTCGCCTATGTCGAGACGCTGAGTCAGGCCGGAAGGTTTGAAGAAACGATCAAGCTCATCCCTCTGCTGAAGACCCTACCGCTCACCGCCGAGCAGAAGATGTCGCTGCGCATCATCCAGTTGGACATTGATCGCCAGACTTCTTCTGAGTAC
>DMMK01000154.1 GCA_003453085.1 Verrucomicrobiales bacterium | reverse complement strand
TCGGGACGATCCAGCCAGACTTGGCTCTGATGCTGGAAGGTGTGTTTCACCACCCGATCCTCCAGCGAATGGAAACTGATGACGACCAGCCGCCCACCCGGCTTCAGCCGCTTCGGGGCTGCCGCCAGGAAATCTTCCAGAGCGGCCAGTTCCTGGTTCGTTTCGATCCGCAGGGCCTGGAAGGTCAGCGTAGCAGGATGGCGCTTGCTGTATTTCGGGCACACTTTGGAGATAAGTTCCGCCAGTTGCAGCGTGGTCTTGATGGGTGTCTTGACCCTCTCGGCCAGGATCGCCTTCACGATCTTCCTTGCCTGCGGCTCCTCACCATATTTCCACAGGATCTGCTCCAGCGCACCCTGGTCATAGGTATTCACGATGTCAGCCGCCGTCATCGGGCCGCTCGTGTCCATGCGCATGTCCAGAGGACCGTCCTTGTTGAAAGAGAAACCGCGCTCAGCAGCGTCCAGGTGGCGACTGCTCACGCCGATGTCGATCAGCATGCCGTCCAGCCCGGTCACCCCGGCTTCCCCCAGCACCGTGGGGAAATCGCGGAAGTTCCCTTTCAGCGCGCAAAAACGGTCCGCATAGCCCTTCAGCCGCTCGCCAGCGTGGCGCAGTGCTTCATCATCCTGGTCCATGGCCACCACGCGGGCGCCTTTTTGCAGGAGAGCCTCCGTGTGCCCGCCGCCGCCCAGGGTGCCATCAAAAATGAGCTTCCCGGGTGCGGGTTGCAGCATTTCCAGCACCTCCGCCATCAGCACGGGCAGATGATAAAACGGTAGATCCCGGGCACCGCCAGGCTCGGGTGCAGCTCCTCCACTGAAACCCGCTTCACCCTCTGTGGCACGCGTCGTCAGCGTGCCCCGTCCCCAAGGCATCATGTCATCCATTCCGTCTTCAGAAGTTCCGAACCACGGCCAGACGCCGGCTTGGAACGTTTGTACAATTCTAGAAAGCCATCCTTTTTCCCCTTCCAGGCACGTCCTTCCCGCAGCCGAAAAGACATCGGCATTCCAGGGATTCGAGAAAATACTGGCGGTTGAGGCAAACATGCGCGTTGATCACGGGAGCAGTGACATTCTCGATCACTAGCAATTGATATTCCACAATTGCTGGTAATTAAGATGAGCTTAGTAACGAGAAAGGCCACAAAAGGCAATCTCAGATTTGCTGAAAGTGTGGCACAAGTGAGTCGCATGAATGCGTTCAATTGAACACATATCTCTAAAAACACCTTTCTTAAGGACTCTCGCGCCTGGTCTTTTTTCCCAGGAATGGAAGCTACAGGTGAAGCTGATCTTGCCAAAAATCGGGCTTAATTTCCCATCTGCATTATGATGAATAGCAGGATGAGCCCCAGCACCACGGCGATGGTGATCTTCACCCAGCTCAGCGGGTACTCGCCCGTGATCTTTCCGGTCACCCCGTTCACGGCCACTTGGTAAGTTTTGGTTCCGTAGGTGTAAGTCAGCAGCCACACGGGCAGCAGGACATGCTTGAAAGTCTGGGCGCTGTATTCCGGGGAGATTTGCAGGTTCCGGTAGGTGTCCCCGGGGATCTGCTGCGCACAGGTGCTGCGCAGCAGGTCATCCATGCGGGACCGTGAAGCCTGGGCCGACTGGATTAGGTCGATCTGATACTGCTCCACCACCCAGCCGGAAAGGTATCCGGCGTCATAGGGCACTAGGCTGTCCACCGTTGGGAAGGGCTCGAGCGCAGAAAGCAGCGCCGGATGCACGCCCTTGGAGGCAGGCACCAGCACGTCATCAAAGTCCTGGCTTACATGCCCGCTGGCGTATTCCCAGCGAGTTTGCCGCTGCTGGCGGCCCTGGCTGTCGCGTGTGTAATAGTGGTGCCCGGCCTCCGCCTCCCAGGGGCACTCGGCATGGGCATCGAAAGTCCAGTAGGGCAAATACAGGCCATGCAGGGTATCCGTCATCGCCTTGTCATTCAGATTGCTGCGAGCCCAAAAGTGGCTGCCATACCATTTCCGGATGTCCTCCCGCACATGGGTGTCGGCGATCTTGAACGGCAGCAGACTGCCAGGCCGGATGGGGGCCTGGATGTCATCCACGCTCAGCAAAGCCGAGGAGCCGCAGAAGTCACAGCGCTGGGCCACACGCTTTTCATCAAAGACCGAAATGGCCTGGCAACTCTGGCAGCGCACGGTTTTACGCTTGGCCGCCCAGCCACGCTGATCTTCCGGGATGGAGCGCAGGGCCGAGGCCAGATCACTTTCCTCGATCAACGATCCATCCGCCTTCAACTCCGCCGGTGAAACCGTGCCGCAGTAGGGGCAAACGAGGGCTTTTTTGGCCGGGGTCCACACAGCCTCGCCCCCACAACCGGGGCAGGCAAACTTGCTGATGGCGGTGACTTCAGACATGCGCCGCACAGTGGGATGGACCTGCACGGGGATGCAAGAAAAATGACATCTCACCTCACAGCCACCAGAAAAACACGATGGCCACGAACGTGGGCAAAAGCGCCCCCAGCAGCAGGCGCAGTGGGCTGATCCCCTCGGCACCAAAGACCTTCGAGCTCTGCAAAATGCCCACGCCAGCCGGGTTCGGCGCATTGGCGATGACGGTCAGTCCACCGCCCGTCACAGCACCCGCCACCAGGGCATACTTCAAATCGGCACTGATGCCATCCACCAGAGACCCCAGATAGGTCAGAGCCGCGTTGTCCGTCAGCGCCGTCAGCCCTGTGGCACCATAAAATAAAG
>DMMK01000619.1 GCA_003453085.1 Verrucomicrobiales bacterium | reverse complement strand
CGCCGGGGGCCTTGCGGCGGACGCCGACGGTTGGCAATTGCTCCATGTCGGCCCCGGCGGACAAAGGCGGCAGCCTGCCGCGCATGTATCAGATGGACCCCTCCGGCCAGAAGTTCCTGATGATGCAGTACCTGGCCAACAACCTGATGATCTACCCGGAGCATCAGGACCATGACATCGGGGCCAATGGGGTGGGCGGTTATGGCGACCTCTTTCCCGCCAACAACGCCTGCGCCATCATTTCCCAAGGCTCCTCCGGCAGCGACCAGCCCTTCCTCAGGGCGGCCTTGGCCACCCTTGCGGCCTTTCCTGCGGAGACCCAGCAGCGGCTGATTGAAAAGCGTGTGCTCATGCCCACGCTCCAGTCCATTTTCAGGCAGGCGGGCAGACAGGTGAAAAAGGAGGAAGACTACTTCACCGGGGTGGCCCATCCTGTGGTGTTTGATGTCGCAAATCTGGATGAGGAGAAGATGGTGCGCCTAGCCCATGACATGCGTCCTCCCATGATCCCGCCCCTGGTGCAGATCGAGGTGCTGAAGGAGACGGAGATCACCGAGGGCAAAGACTTCTTTGAAGCAGGCAAGCCGCACCCCTTCCGTCTGGCGGACACACCCGTCTCCATCGCCCGCATCCTGCGCAGCCGTTCTGGGGAGCATGCTATGGTCATCAGCGCCCGCAAGAGTGCGGATCTCATGGGCCGCCCGGTGAAGCTTCACTGGCATCTGCTCCAGGGAGATCCTCGCTTCGTCAGTGTCGAAGGCTCGGTCCAGGAACCGGAGGCGCGCCTGCGCATCCGCTGGCATCCGCCGGGGCAGACCGCCACCGGCATTCGCAGCCACCGGGTGGACATCGGTGTGTTTGCCTCCAATGGCATCAGCACCAGCGCCCCGGCCTTCATCACCTTCTACCTGCTGCCTAACGAAATGCATTTTTATGATGAGAAGGGCCGTCCCGCTGAAATTTGTTATCAGGCGCACAATCCAGATCTCGGCCTACCCGCCTCTCCCCGGGATCCCCGCTGGCTGAAGGCCATGCTGGCCGTCTCGCTGGCCGGGGATGGCCTGCGCAGCCGCCTGATGGGGAAACTGCTCACCGAGCCCGAACGCTTGGCCATCCAGAAAATCTGGCAGCCCCTGAATGACCAATGGCAGGCCTGCCAAAAGCTGGAGGCCGATCCGACGAAGAAAGACAGTGCTGAAAAGTTAAAAAACTTGTGGTTAGACGATCTGGCCAAGTCCCTGGACCTGGCGCTGCCAGGTGACCGTGGGCTGACGGTGCACACCGCCATCGAGCGCTCTCTACAGGGCGTCGCCGCCTTCACCGAGCTCTTCCCCGCCTTCCAAAAAGAACTGCTCACCCTGGCTTCCCAATCCCCCAAGGCCACCGCCGTGGCGGACATCGCTGCGGACGTGCAGCGGCTGAAGCAGCTCAATGTTCTCTTGGAGGAGGCTGGCGGGATGGTGACCACCTCGGCCCCGCCAGACCGGCTCACCCCGGCGGACCGCTACTACCTCAGCGGACTGAACCTCACCCTGCTCAGCCAGGTGCTTTTCCCGGAAGTGTTGGAGCGCTCCACCGCCCCTGCTTGGGTGGATCCCCGGCTCACCACGCCAAAGGCCTGGCGGGATGTGAACCGCTATGGCGATGACGGCCTTCTCATCGGCTGGATCCGCCATCAGGGCGGGCGCACCGCCTGGTTCGATGCCGAGGGGCGGCACCTGCCCGAAGGTCCGGACCAGCCAGCTCTGGCCCGTCCGGTGATTTACGAGGTTAAGGACAAAGGTGTGCTAGATTGGCGGGCCAAGTAGGGTATAACATGGCCCCCCCTGCCATGCGAATCCTTCCCCTCGCCCTTTTCTTCGTGGCCAGCCTCCAGGCGGCTGATCTGCAAACGGATGTCTGCATCTACGGTGCAACGCCAGGAGGTGTCGCCGCCGCTTTGGCTGCCGCCCGCTCCGGAAGCGACGTGGTATTGGTCGAGCCCACGGCCCGCATCGGCGGCCTGCTCACCAGCGGTCTTTCCCACACGGACTTTCATTCCTTCGAATCCCTCACCGGCAGCTTTCTGGAGTTCAGCCAGCGGGTGAAAGCCCATTACGTCAAAACTTACGGGGCCGATTCGGATCAGGTAAAGGCCAGCTTCGAAGGCACCTTCGGGGAGCCGAAGGTCAACCTTCTCGTTCTTCAGCAGCTTCTCAAGGAGCAGCCGCGCATCACGCTCCGTGAAAAGGCGGTGCTGGTCTCGCTGGATATTGAAGATGCCGCCATCACCCAGGCCTCGTTCAAGTCAGGCGATGAAACGCTGAAGGTGAAGGCCAAGGTTTTCATCGATGGCAGCTATGAAGGGGACCTGCTGGCCAATGCCGGCGTGAAGTACCACGTCGGCCGCGAAGGCCGTGACGTCTATGGCGAATCCCTGGCCCCGGAGAAAGGGGACAGCGAGTTGCAGGCCTACAACTTCCGCTTTTGCGCCACGGATGATGCGAACAACCGCGTGCCCATCGCCGCGCCCAAAGGCTACCGCCGCGAGGATTTTGTCGCGGTGCTGGACTTCCTGAAGCCAGGCAAGATTGACCGCGTCTTTGGCTACCCTTCGCGCTGCATCGTCAAGGCGCAGACCCCGGCATTGCCTAACCGAAAGTATGATCTGAATGATGTCTCCCGCGGCCTTGTCCGCCTGTCCATGCCGGGGCACAACCTCGGCTGGCCGGAAGGAGATGAGGCCGTCCGCCAGGCCATCTTTGATGAGCACCTCCGCTACAACGTGGGCCTGCTGTATTTCCTCATCAATGACAAGGCCGTGCCGGAGGCCATCCAGCAGCCCGCGCGCGAGTGGGGCTGGTGCAAGGATGAGTTCACCGAGACCGGCCACCTGCCGCCCCAGCTCTATGTTCGTGAGGCTCGCCGCATGATCGGCCAGCATGTCTATGTCCAGCAGGACAGCGAGCACGCTCCAGGCGATGCCCGTGCGAAGCTGTTTACCGATTCCATCGCCATGGGGGACTATGGCAACAACTGCCACGGCACCTCGCATGAAGGCCCGCAGATCGGCGGCAAGCATGGCGGCGAGATGTACAATCCGGTGCCCCCTTACCAGGTGCCGTATGGGGCCCTGGTGGCCAAGGAGTGTAGTAATCTGCTGGTCCCCGTGGCCGTGTCCTCCTCCCACGTCGGTTTTTGTGCCCTTCGGCTAGAGCCCATTTGGATGTCTCTGGGCCTGGCTTCGGGCCATGCCGCCGCCCTCGCCATTCAGACTGGCAAGCCCGTCCATGAAGTGCCCATGTCCACCCTCCAGTCCCGTTTGCATCAGGACAAGTCGGCCACCATCTATGTGGCAGATGTGCTACCCGGCCACCCCATGTTTGAGGCTGTGCAGTGGTGGGGCACAGCAGGGGGATTGCATGGCCTGAACCCCATGCCGGAAAAGCCCGGCCAGCGTGGCAAAAACCTGCATGGCCAATACTTTGAGGCCAATCCCGGCCATGCGGTAGAGCTGTCCAAACCGATGGATGCCTACACCCGCGACCTGTGGCTGGCCCTGACGGCCAAGCTTGGCATCATCTCCAACGAGCTGCCCAAGGCCCCCACCCGGGGTGACTTCATCCAGGCGGCGTTTTCCAAAAAACAGTGAGTCGGCGGCCTGCGACTATTGCTTGACGACTCCCCTGGCAGAGCCATCGAAAGGGAATGTCAGCCCAGCCCGCCCTCAACCGCCGCATCCTGCACACCGAATGGTCCCTCGGCTGGGGAGGGCAGGAGATCCGCATCCTGCGTGAGATGGAGGCCTTTCGCGCACGTGGCTGGCACATGCAGTTGGCCTGTCGGGAGGCCTCCACCATTTCCAAAAGGGCGCTGGAGGCTGGCTTTCAGGTCACCCATTTGCCGTTCAAGTCCGCCTTACATTTGCCGACCGTCTTGGGTTTGGCCCGCCTCATCCGGCGCGAGCAAATCGCGCTCGTCCACACGCACAGTTCGGTGGATGGCTGGGTGGGCGGCATGGGGGCCAAGCTGGCCGGTGTGCCCATGGTGCGCAGCCGTCATCTCTCCTCGCCCGTGCGCCGGGGGCTGAATTCCAAGATCGTCTATGACCTGCTGCCCGAGGCCGTGATCTCCAGCGGACGGCACATCCGGGACCACCTCGTCCACGATGGCGGCTGCCACCCGGAGCGCCAGTATTCTGTCCCCGCCGGGGCCGATACCACGGTTTTCCATCCGGACGTCCCCGTGGAGGGCCTGCGCGCCTCCTTCGGCTTTTCGGAATCAGACCAGATCATTGGCATCGTCGCCGTTCTGCGAAGCTGGAAGGGGCATGAGATCTTGCTCGAAGCTTTCACCGCCCTGGCCAAGGAGATGCCTCAGGCCCGGCTGCTCATCGTGGGCGAAGGGCCTCAACGGCCGACTCTGGTGCGGCGCATCAAAGAGGCCGGGCTGGAGGGTCGTGCCGTGCTCACCGGGCATCGGACCGATGTGGCCAATGTCATGCGCATCATGAACGTGTGCGTGCTGCCCTCGCTGAAAAATGAAGCTACTTCCCAGGTGTTGCCCCAGGCCATGCTGGTGGGCACGCCAGTGGTTTCATCCTCCGCTGGCGGACTGACCGAGGTGGTGGCCGATGGCGTGTGGGGGCGCGTGGTGCCCCCTGGGGATGTGCCCGCCCTCACCCAGGCCCTGCGGGCCGTCTTTGCTGAGCCGGAGCTGACCCAGCAGATGGCCGTCAAGGCCCGCGAACATGCGCTTGGGGAACTCACCTTTGAGACCCAGATTGACCGTACCGAAGCCGTTTACCGCAAGCTCCTGGGTTAAGAAGCGCCCACGCCGCGAAGAACGGCGGGCAGCGTCCGTGCGAGGATTTTCAGGTCCAGCCACAGGGACCAGTTGTCAATGTACTGGAGATCCAGCTCCACCCACTCTTCAAAGTTGCGGATGCCATTGCGGCCAGTGACCTGCCACAGGCAGGTGAGGCCCGGCTTCACGCTCAGGCGCCGCCGCTGCGCATGCTTCTCGATCTTCTCGATCTCATAGACGGGCAGCGGGCGTGGGCCCACCAGGCTCATTTCACCCCGCAGCACGTTTAACAACTGGGGCAGCTCATCAATGCTCATGCGCCGCAGCCAGCGGCCAAAGGGGAAGATGCGTGGATCCGCCGTAATCTTGAACACTGGGCCGCTCATTTCATTGGCGGCCTCCAGTTCCGCTCGGCGTGCTTCGGCATCCGCATGCATGGTGCGGAACTTCCACATGCGGAAGGCCTTGCCATAGTGGCCGGAACGTTCCTGCCGGAAAAAGATCGGCCCAGGGGAGGATAGCCGGATGCCGATGATGGCCACCAGCCAGATGGGCAGGGACAGCAGCAGCAGCACCGCTGCGCCCACACGGTCCACGATCTCCTTGAAATAAAGCGCCCAGGAAATTTGGGGGGTGCTGTGGAAAACGAGCATCAGACGGCCGCCCAGCACATCCACCGTGGGCCGGGCGATGGCCGTTTGGAAAAAGTCTGCAGCGATCCAGGCCTCCACGCCTTCCGTTTCACAGGCCTGCACCGCCTCTTCGATCTTGCTGAAATGCACATGCTGCGCGGCAAAGATCACCCGTGCCACGGAGTGCCGGTGCATCGCAGCCACCAGATCCCCCAGAGGCTGCACGGTAATGTCAATGAGGTCGCTGATTTCCAGACTGGCCCGTTGCTCCGCAGGCAGCTTGGCCAAAAAGGTCTCCATGTCGGACTTCATCCCGGCCAGCAGCACCCGCTCGCGGCCTTTGCCGGAGGCGATCCGGTGGCGCAGCTTGCTTTTTTGCACCGTTTCGCGGATCAGCAGCGCCAGGCCTGCCAGGGCCACAGCCAGGATGACCACGGAGCGGCTGGGCACCTCCCACTTCAGGAAAACCACCAAAGACCCGATGACCAT
>DMMK01000618.1 GCA_003453085.1 Verrucomicrobiales bacterium | reverse complement strand
GTATGGGGGCCAGCGTTATGCCTTTCAAAAAGCCGGCGGGAAGTTTAACAACTTCTCTGAAAACGTCACCCAGGCCATTGCTGGGGGTCAACCGCTGGAGGCTGCCAAGCAGGAGCTCTACGATGAAGTGCGGGGCAATTTCCAAGACTTCCTCCAGGCGAATGACGGCCAAAAACCCTTCTGTTACTGGTTCGGCCCCACGAACGTGCATCGCACTTGGATCAAGGGCAGTGGCAAGGCGTTGTGGAATCTGGACCCCGAGGCCCTGAAGGGAAAGATGCCGCCTTACCTGCCGGACGTACCTGAGGTGCGCGAGGACCTGACCGATTACTTTGGTGAGGTGGCAGCGCTGGACCAGGGCATCGGTGTGTTGTTGGATGAACTGGAGAAATCCGGCCAACTTGACAATACCCTCATCGTTATCAGCGGGGACCATGGCGCACCGGGTTTCCCCCATGGAAAATGCAATCTCTATGGCTTCGGCACGGGTGTCAGTCTTTCCATCACCGGACCCGGGGTGCAAGGCGGGCGGGTGGTGGATGACTTTGTGAATTTGACCGACCTAGCCCCCACTTTTCTGGAGGCGGCGGGGTTGCCGATCCCTGCGGTGATGACCGGGCGCAGCCTGTGGCCCGTTTTGAAGTCTAACCAACAAGGTTTGGTGGATGCCTCACGCACCTGGGTAGTGACGGGACGTGAGCGGCATGTGGAGAGTGCGCGGGCAGATTTCAGCCCTTACCCACAGCGGGCGCTGCACACGGCAGAGCATCTTTTCATCATCAACTTCCGTCCAGATCGCTGGCCCCTGGGAGATCCCTACCGCCTGGATGGCACGGATGAACCGACCGCGCAGGAGATCACCGAAGTTACCCGCACCACACACCCCGACGATGATGCAGGCCCCACCAAAGCCTGGCTGGTGGGCGTGAGAAACACCGCCCAATGGAAGTCCCACTATGAATGGGTCTATGGCAAGCGGCCCAAGTATGAGCTGTACGACCTGAAGAAGGACCCGCATGAAACGAAAAACGTGGCTGAGGATCCCGCCTATGCGGAAGTGAAGACACGGCTGGAAAAACAACTCATGGATGAACTGAGCCGGACCGGCGATCCGCGCTTGATCAATGACGGGGCCTATTATGAAAACCCACCCCTGGCTGGGCCTGTGGCAGAGCCCGCTGAAGGTAAAAAGAAGGGCCGAGGCAAAAAGGCAGCACCCGCCTCCGAATAATTTAAGACACCTCATTTTTATGAAGCGCATTTCTGTACTGCTCAGCTCTTTGAATCTTCTCCTGCTCACAGCGGCAGCGGAGGAAAAGCGGCCTAACATTTTATTTGCCATCGCGGATGATTGGGGCGCGCATGCGGGTGCTTATGGCACCCCCTGGGTGAAGACGCCGGGGTTTGATCGCATCGCCAAAGAAGGGCTGCTTTTTAAACATGCCTACACCCCCGTGGCGAAGTGTGCACCCTCACGGGCCATCGTGCTCACGGGACGCCATGCCTGGCAAAATGAAGAGGCGGGAAACCACATGGCCTTTTTCCCTGCCAAGTTGAAAAGCTGGCCGGAAGTGCTGACTGAAAAGGGCTGGCACATGGGCATCACCGGCAAAGGCTGGGGGCCAGGCAGCGCCCAAAATGCGGCTGGCAAGCCGCGCCAAATCACCGGCAAGCCTTTCAATAAACGCAAAGCTCAGGGACTCACGGAGGAGATCGCGAACAACGATTATGCTTCTAACTTTGTGGACTTCCTGGAGGCCGCTCCCAAGGAAGGGCCGTGGTGCTTTTGGTACGGTTCTACCGAGCCTCATCGCGGCTACGAGTTCCAGTCAGGCGTCAAGAAAGCCGGCAAGAAGCTCACAGACATTGACCGCGTGCCTGCCTACTGGCCAGACACCGAGACGGTGCGCCATGACATGCTGGATTACGCCCTGGAAGTGGAGCACACGGATCACCACCTCGTGCGCATGATCGCCGCACTGGAAAAGCGCGGGCAACTGGACAACACGCTCATCATTGTGACCAGTGATCACGGTATGCCTTTCCCACGGGGGAAGGGGTATGCTTACTCGGCCTCGAACCACGTGCCTCTCGCCATTCGCTGGCCAGGTGGGGTAAAAAATCCAGGCCGGGTGATCGAGGACTTTGTCAACTTTACCGACATCGCCGCGACGCTGCTGGACGTAGCTGGCATTGCCGAAAAAGACAGCGGCATGATGCCCATCACCGGGCGCAGTTGGCGAGAGATTTGGGAGAGTGAAAAGGCAGGCCAAGTCATCGCTTCCCGGGACCACACGCTCATCGGCAAAGAACGCACCGATGTGGGCCGGCCCAAGGACCAGGGCTATCCCATCCGTGGCATTGTGACTCAGGATACGCTGTATTTGAAGAACTTTGAGCCTACCCGTTGGCCTGCGGGGAATCCTGAAACCGGTTACCTGGACACCGATGGCAGCCCCACCAAGTCACTCATCCTGGAGATGGGGCGCAAGGACCGGAAGGACAAGTTCTGGCAGTTGAACTTCGGCCTTCGTCCGGCAGAAGAACTCTACGATCTGAGTGTGGATGCCGACTGCGTGCACAACCTCGCTGGCGAGTCTGTGCATGTGGAGCGCATCCGTTCCTTGCAGGAGCGGCTGACCACGGAGCTGAAGGCGCAGGGAGATCCTCGCATGTTTGGCCAGGGGAAAGTCTTCGATGAATATCCCGTGACGAGTGGCACTGGCTTTTATGAAAAGTGGATGCGCGGTGAAAAGCCGAAAGCCAACTGGGTCAATGAAACGGACTTTGAAAAAGCGCCGCTCACAGAGCCTTAAATGACACCGTAATCCACGCTTCTCCCCAGCTCTTTTTTGGATGATTATGAAACAGGCTTTTTTCCTTCTGGCCGCTCTGGCCTTCACGCTTTCCCCTCAGATCCAGGCTGCGGGGAAGCCTAACGTACTGTTTATCGCGATTGATGATCAGAATGATTGGATCGGCCACATGGGCGGGCATCCTTTGGCCAAGACGCCGAACATGGACAAACTGGCTGCGCGGGGGACGACATTTCTCAATGCCCACTGCAATGCTCCGCTGTGCAATCCTTCGAGAACGAGCTTGCTGTTAGGTCTGCGCTCCACCACCACGGGCATTTATGGCCTGTCGCCCTGGTTTCGCACCCTACCGCAATGGAAGGACCGAGTGACGCTGCCCAAGCATTTTGAGGCAAATGGTTATCGCACCCTCGCCACGGGAAAGATCTACCACGGCGGCACCGGTGGCGGTGCGGGGA
>DMMK01000383.1 GCA_003453085.1 Verrucomicrobiales bacterium | reverse complement strand
TTGTCTAAGAGACAGGGGATGACCTGCTTGCGATCATTGGTATCGCCGAGGATGCGCTGGCGGGCGCGGGCCATGCCTTCCACCACAGGGTCCACAGCTTCCAGGTGGCTCGGGTTGGGGGCCAGCATGACGGCAATGTCATGACCGTCGCGGGTCTTGCGCACGGTTTCGAAACCGAGGTGGTATTTCACATCTCCGTCCCCGGCGACCATGTTCGGCACATAGTTTTCGCTGAATTCGTAGAAGAGAGTTTCCAGCGGCTTGCGCAGGAAATTGGCCAGGACGCTGAGGCGGCCACGGTGGGCCATGCCCATAATGATTTCCTTGGCGCCAAGGCGGGGCAGGTTTTCCAGGATCGTCTCCAGAGCGACCAGGAGGGATTCGCCACCTTCCACGGAGAAGCGCTTTTGGCCGACGTAGCGGCGGTGAAGGAAGCGCTCAAAGGTTTCGGCCTCCAGCAGCCAGCGCAGAGCATCAATCTGTGCCTCAGCCGCCGGGGCGGGTTCAAAGGGGCGGTTTTCGATGCGCTCCAGCAGCCAGTTTTGAATCTCCGGCGTGTGGATGTGCATGAACTCGTAGCCGGCTGTGCCGCAATAGATGCGGCGCAGTTCTTCCAGCATGGCCTGCAGCTTCATGGGCTGGCCGTTGCGGAACATGTGCGTCTGCACCTCTTCGTTCAAGTCTTCCTGGGTGAAGCCGAGGCCTTCGACGGAAAGGGTGGGTGAATCGGGAGCCGATGGGGAAAGCGGGTCCACATGGGCGGCGATGTGGCCGAGGGAGCGGAAGACCAGCAGGGCGTTGGTGACGCGCATGCGGAAGTTCAGCGTCTTTTCAGAAAGGGTCTCACAGGTGCTCGTGCTGCCCTTGTCTCCTTTGGTCTGGCGTTTGGCCAGTTCAGCGAGGCCGAGCTCAAATCCTTCAAAGAAGGATGCCCATGTGGCATCAACGGAACGTGGATCTTTTTTCCAGTCTGTGTATTGGGAGTCGAGGAGGTCAGAATTTGCCCGGAAGGGCACGGTGGCAGTCATGGCGTTGGGGGTCAGGCAGAATGAGCCCTTTTGCTACGCTTGCAACTTTGTAAAGGACGTAATTCGAGGAATCTTCATGCAACCAAGGCCGAAGATCATCCGAAGATGCAAAAGCATGATGAAATGACCGACCTTTCCGGCCCTTGATGTCACGCCTTCCCACCTCTATCTGCTGCCTTCATGCGCCTCGAACTCGTCAATACCGGCACCGAACTCTGCCTCGGTGACACCATCAACACCAATGCGGCCTGGATCGGCCAGCGAATGGCCGCCCTGGGCATCGAGGTGGCCCGGCAGACCATCGTGCCCGATGGCGGGGCTGTGCGTGAAGCCATCGAGGAAGCGGCTGCCCGGGCGGATGTGGTGCTGGTTTCCGGCGGGCTGGGGCCGACCAATGACGATGTGACCCGTGAATCCACTGCGGAGCTCCTGGGGCTGCCGCTCGTCCAGGATGCCGGGGTGACGGAGCAGCTGAACGCCTACTTTGCCAAACGCAACAAGGTGCCTGCCGTCTCCAACCTCCGCCAGGCCATGGTTCCCGTGGGGGCGACAGTGCTGGAAAACGCCTATGGCACGGCCCCTGGGCTGTATTTTCCGGCGGAGCTGAGTGCTGCCCGTGGGTGGCACAGCCATATTTTTCTGCTGCCTGGGCCGCCGCGTGAGATCAAGCCGATGGTGGAAACCTGTGTGGAACCGCGCCTGCGTGCGCTTTTGCCGGATGGCGAAAACCGCCAGGTCATCTATCTGAAACTGACAGGCATCGGCGAGTCGGAGATCGTGGAAAAAGTGGAAAAAGACCTGGAGGCCCTGGCGGGGCTGGAGCTGGGTTACTGCATCGGCAAGGGAGATGTGGATGTGCGTCTGGCGGGGCTGGCCGGTCCAGTGGAGGCAGGAGCCCAGATCGTGCGCGAGCGGTTGGGCGAATACATTTTGTCCGAAGACCGCCGCGTGCTGGAAGAGGTCATCATCCAGCTGCTGACGGAGCGCGGGGAGTGGCTGGCCACGGCGGAGTCCTGCACGGGAGGTTACCTTTCCAGTCGGCTCACGGATGTCAGCGGCTCCTCCAAGGTTTATGGTCATGGCTTTGTGACCTATGCGAACGAGGCCAAGGAGAAGCATCTCGGTGTCTCGGCTGATCTTTTGCAATTGCATGGTGCCGTGAGCGAGCCGGTGGCCCGGGCCATGGCCGAGGGGTGCCTGCGCACATCCGGGGCGGATTACGCGATTTCCATCACAGGCATCGCAGGACCGACGGGAGGCACGGAGGAAAAGCCAGCGGGTACTGTGTATGTCGGGCTGGCTTCAAAAGGGCGCGAGACGGTGGTGCGGAAGTTCTTTTACCCCATCTCACGCGACCGTTTCAAGCTACTGACTTCCCAGGCCGCGATGGACCTTTTGCGCAGGCTTATTCAAGGCCTGCCGCTTGGGTGATGCGGGCTGCGGCATCAGGCTGGCGAGCTCATCTTTAGCCCGATGATGCCCGCCAGGATGAGGGCGATGCAGATGAGCCGGATGGCCGTGCGCGGCTCATCAAAAAAGACGATGCCGATGATCGCCGTGCCCACCGCGCCGATGCCGGTCCAGACGGCATAGGCGGTGCCGATGGGCAGGGTCTTCAACGCCTGGGAGAGCAGGCCGAAGCTGACGATCATGAGAGTGGCCGTGAAGACACTGGGCCACAGTCGCGTCCAGCCGTACGTATGTTTTAAACCAATGGCCCAAGCAATTTCAGTGAGCCCCGCCAGCAAAAGATAGATCCAAGCCATTTTAAACAAGTGTTGCCAGGGTCGTCCCTGCTGTGAAAAATGGAGCTGCGAGGTCGTCCTCGCGTCCGTGGTGGTAAGGCTTGGTACTTAGCCCACGTTGTGTGTTTGTCAATCCAACTCCAACTCTATGATACGTCGTTCGTTTTTCACCCTCCTGGCCGTGCTGGCCGCCGTCACTTCTTACGCGGCAGATGCCCCTAAAAAGCTGCTTGTCGTCACTGTGACCACAGGCTTCCGCCATTCCTCCATCGAGACCGCCGAAAAGGTGCTGGCGGAGCTGGGCAAGTCCTCCGGAGCTTTCACTGTGGACTATGTCCACCAGCCTGAGGGGCAGCCCAAGAATCCAGGCAAGGCCCCGGAAAAGAAGCCGAATGAAACCGATGAGGCTTTCAAGGCCAAGCAGGAAGCCTACAGCAAGGCCCTGGCTGACTACAACACCGCCAATGCGGTCTGGAATGACAAGGTGAAAGCCTACATGGCGGAGCACATGGCCATTGAGAAGATCAAGGGCTACGATGGTTTCATCTTTGCCAACACCACGGGGGATCTTCAGTTTCCTGACCGCGATGGTTTTATTGAGCTGATCAAAGGCGGCAAAGCCTTTGTGGCCATGCATTCCGGTGGAGACACCTACCATCCCTTCCGCGGTTATGTGGACATGCTGGGCGGTGAATTCCAAACCCACAAGGCCCAGGTGGAAGTGCAGCCTGTACTGCATGATCCTGCGCACCCGGCCACGAAGCCCGTGCCTGCGGGCTGGCGCGTGTTTGACGAGATCTACCTCTTCAAAAGTTATGATCCGGCGCAGGTGCATGCCCTCATGGGCCTGAACAGCCATCCGAATGAAGGCACCCCTGGTTATTACCCAGTGTCCTGGTGCAAAGAGTTCGGCAAGGGCAAGGTGTTTTACACCTCCCTGGGACATCGTGAAGACGTCTGGGACCCGACCTGGAAAGAAGGCACGAAGGACCGCAAGAACTCCCCTGAGATTGCCAAGACCTATCAGGAGCACATCCTGGGTGGCATCAAATGGGCGCTGGGCCTTGTCGAAGGCGATGCCGAAATCGGCAATCTGAAGGCTGAGCTTGGCCCTGTGAAGTAAGTTGGCCTAACTCAAAGTTAGTCTTTTAAGTGAAGAAGAGCGTCCCATTCGGGGCGCTCTTTTTTATTCGGGTTCGTTGCATGAAAAAAGCCAGCCACCTTGCGGCGACTGGCTTTTGGGGAAGACCTTGAAAACGGATTACGCCAGGGCGTCCAGCTTGCGGGAAAGGGCGTCTTTGGACTGCACACCGACGACGGTGTCCTTCACTTCGCCATTCTTGATGAAGAGCAGCATCGGGATGGAGCGCACGCCATACTGGGCGGCCAGATTTGGATTTTCATCCACGTTCACTTTGGTGACCTTCACGGCGGCGCCTTTTTCAGCGGCCAGCTGTTCCAGGATGGGGGTCAGCATCCGGCAAGGACCGCACCATTCAGCCCAGAAGTCCACAATGACAGGGACCGTGCTGCTGGAGATTTCCGTTTGGAAGTTGGATTCGTTCAGATTGATGACTGCTTCGGAGGCCATAGGTAGAAAGGGTTGAAAAGGTTACGGAAGGGGTGGCTCTGACGATGCATGAGGTAGGCGCACACGTCCGTGAATCAATCATTTTCACGTTTCATCCGGCGCTTTTGCAGCTATCGCGTGAAGGAATGAGCCTTGATCACCCAGATCCCATGACCCGTCTGCGTTACGTTGTGCACCGTCTGCGCGCCCCAGGCGGCTGCCCATGGGACCAGGAACAGACGCACGAAACGCTGATCCCGCATGTGCTGGAGGAGGCCTATGAAGTGGTGGATGCCATCCGCAGCGGGGATCCGGCGCAGATGTGCGATGAACTGGGCGATCTGCTGCTGCAGCCCGTGCGCCATGCGGAAATCGCGGCCGGGGCAGGCACCTTTGACCTGGATGCCGTGGCCACGGGGCTGACGGAGAAACTGATCCGCCGCCACCCGCATGTGTTTGGCGATGCCAGTGCGAATGATTCGGCCGCAGTGCTGACGCAGTGGGATGCCATCAAGCGACAGGAAAAGGGCACCCAAAAGGAAGGCCACCTGCATGGCGTGGGCGGCGGGCTGCCAGCCCTGATGCGTGCGCAGAAACTGCAAAAGAAGGCGGCCCGTGTGGGCTTTGACTGGCCGGATGTCGCACCCGTGTTTGGCAAGATCCGCGAGGAGGCTGCCGAACTGGAAGAGGCTGTCTCCGCTGGCCAGACGGCGGCCATTGAAGAGGAGCTGGGGGACCTGCTCTTCAGCGTGGTCAATCTGGCGCGCAAGCTAGGAGTGGAATCTGAGGCTGCGCTGGCTGCGGCTAACGAAAAGTTTGTTCGCCGATTTCATCAGGTGGAGTCCGCCCTGACCGCTGAAGGCAAGAAGCTGGGCGAGGCGACCTTGGCGGAAATGGATGCGGCCTGGGACACCGTGAAAAAGCAGACTCAAGCCTGATGAACACGGTGCTGCGCGAGATCCTGTTTCTGCTCCAGCCTTTGTGTCTGGTGTGGCTGCTGCTGACGGCGTGGCTGCTGAGGATGCTGTGGAAGAAGCTGTGGCGCTGGTCTTTGCTGCCCGTTTGTGCGTGGGTCATTTTGACAGTCGTCACCTGCACCGCGCTGCCTTCCTGGCTGATGGCGGGGCTGGAGTCTCAGCATGAGCTGCCGACGATGGAGGAAATGGCGGGAGCGGATGCCATCATCTGTCTGGGTGGCGGTGTGGAGCCTTCGTTCAAAGAACCCACGGGAATGCATCTGATGCGGGGTGCGGATCGCCTGGCCACTGCACTTTCGATGGCGATCTCAGGCGTGGCGCCGGTTCTTGTTTTGGGCGGGGCAGGGTATGAGCATGAAGGGCAGTACGTATCTGAAGCGGATGCCGTTTTTGCCAACCTGCAGAATTACCCCCGGCTGAGCTTTGAGCAGATCAGCCTCGGCGTCTGCGCCAACACCCGGGATGAGGCTCTGAAGGTGGCTGACCTGGTGGAAAAACGGGGTTGGAAAAAAGTGCTGTTGGTGACCTCGGCCAATCACATGCCGCGTGCCTGGGCCACCTTTAAAAAAGCGGGAGTGCCGGTCCTGCCCATCCCCTGCCATTACATGAGCAGCTTTCACCGGGTGGGTGAG
Source organism: Verrucomicrobiales bacterium (assembly GCA_003453085.1). Taxonomy (GTDB): domain Bacteria; phylum Verrucomicrobiota; class Verrucomicrobiia; order Verrucomicrobiales; family Verrucomicrobiaceae; genus Prosthecobacter. The sequence continues at coordinate 1,074 of DMMK01000383.1, read as the reverse complement.
GTGGACTGGCTGCACATGCCCTACGCAGGTTCCCTGGAGCTCTTTGACTCCTGGTTCCACGAATGGATCGGCACGCGCCTGTATCAGTGGCGGGGCTGGATGTAACGGACAGATGCGGCGGCGATCTATTTCATCGCCGTGTAAAGGGCATCGGTCTGGTCCGCATCCGGCAGGATTTCGATGAGCACGGGACCATCCGGCAGATCTTCGAGCTGATCTGGATGAGTGACCTGCACATAGTCGAGCCCCCACATTTGCGCCCAGGGGGCAAAGGTCACCCGATGGCGGTTTTCAATGATGTGCCTGGCCTGCCGTGAAAGGGAGCGGAGTGAGGAGACCTGGGAGAAGATCTTGCCGCCGCCGTTGTTGATGACGACGAGCTTGCGATTGCCAATGGGCAGCTGAGGCATGATCCAGGGGGCGGCGAGATCATACATGGCGCTGAGGTCGCCGATGATCAGCCAGCTTTCGCGGACGATGGCGCTGGTGCCCAGCCAGGTGGAAACCACGCCGTCAATGCCATTGGCACCGCGATTGGCAAAGAACTCGATTTCCGGCTGAACGGAACTGACACCGAGATTGAATTCGCGGATCGGCAGGCTGTTGCCGAGAAAGACCTGGGCCTGGGTGGGGATGTGCATGGCCAGCTCGCGAATCCAGGCGGGCTCAGACAGCGGGTGGTCGCTCAGGCGGGCCTGGATATCGGGTGCGCTGCTGGCCAGGACGGCTGGCGGGAGCTGGAATTTGGCCAGTCCTGGCAGGCATGACCAAGGCAGGGTTTGCACTTTTTCCTGCCTGGCCAGTCCAGGGAAGGGCTGCCGCGAAATGTTGGTGATGTGGATTTCGGGATGGTTTTCCAGATCCCGCCACCAGCGTGCGGTGGGGATGCCGCCGATGCGGATGATCTGCCGCACATCCAGGGCCTGAAGATGGGATTCCGCAGCGACATGGAGGAGGTGATCCAGACGAGGCCGGTCAGGCCACTGGCCCCAGAGATTGGAGGTCGCTTCGGCCATGACCGGGAGGCCGAGCTTGGCGAGGACGGGGGCTGCCTGATGGGCCTCGGCCCTGGTG
>DMMK01000384.1 GCA_003453085.1 Verrucomicrobiales bacterium | reverse complement strand
CATGCTTGCCAATGCTGTCTTGCCAGTGTCAGCACTTGAGCTTCGAGAGCACTGCGGTCACCATCATTCCAGATGACCACATTCGCTCTCTCAACTTTGGCTTCGATGGGCCACTGAGCCCTCAACATCTTGTCGATTATTGATTCGTCGAGACCTCGACGTTCCATCAACCGCCTTTTCTGAACTTCCGGGCTAGCAGCCACGACGATGATCAGATCCGCTGATACTGTGCCGCCAATCTCATAGTGCAGAGGCACCTCCGCAAGGAAAAGATTTGCCCCGGCTGCTGACTGGGCGTCACGGGCCGATTCCAGTTCCCGCAGAACGCCAGGATGAAGTATCTTTTCAAGAATCTGCCTGCGAGCCTCGTTAGCAAAAACCTCGGTGCGCAGCCATTCACGGTCGGCCACTTCCCTGCCCTCCTTATTAACGACGGAGGCTTCTCCAAGCTGAGTTTTGAGCTTTGCCAAGATTTCCGGTTGGTCCAGCAGAGCCTGAGCACTGCGGTCGGCCGAAAAAACAAGGGCTTTGTCTTTCAGCAGATGGCCAGCGAGCAGGTCGGTGACCGAACTTTTACCGCAGCCGATGCCGCCGGTCACAATCCAGGAATTCATAGTCGTAGTGCCTATAAAAGCAGACAGGCAGGCGGTCAATGACCACCTGCCTGCCGCAGAATGAGTTTAGAATCTCAGAATCAGTTGCCGCTCACTGCAGGAAGGAGACCGCTGGAGGGACCTGCGTCCGTCGAAGCCTGGGAGCCCTGCATGTTTGGATTGATGGCCTGGCCGGCAGGGTCAATCAGCTTGGCCGTCACGAAGATCATGAGGTTGCGCTTGAAGTGGTCTTCCACCTGGGACTTGAAGAGACGGCCCACGAAAGGCAGGTCACCCAGCACAGGGATCTTGTCTTCAACGTCCTGCACGTCTTCACGAATCAGACCGCCGAGAACCACCGTCTGACCATCCCAGATCGTGACTGCGGTCTGCACCTTGCGGATGGAGAACACAGGCTGATTGATGATGTTCGGGGTAAGTTCCACACGGGTCGAAGGCAGGAAGCCGATGATGTTGTCGAAGATGTCGAGGATGGGGTTGCCACCGGCGACGCTGTAAATCGGGCTGCCGTAGTTCACGAAGCCATCGAATTCAGTCACTTCAGGAGCCAGGTTGAGGTCGATGGTGTAACCATCGGCACCGACGGTCGGATCCACTTCGATACGAACACCCACAGGCTTCATTTCGAAAGCGGTTGGCGTGGTCGGAGTCACTGGGATGGCGCTAGAGCCACCACCACCGCCGCCGTTCGTTGCGCCGACGTTGGTCGGGATCTGCGGTGGATCGAACTCCGTCGGATAGATGAATTCGCGAATCACTTCGATGGTGGCACGCTGGCCGGCCTTGGTGGTCACGCTCGGGGCGCTCATGAGGTCAACGCCTTTGCGCTGGGACATGGCACGGATAACGAGAGCGAACTGAGGGTCAGTAAGGACGCCAGCGACACTGAACACGCCAGGAGCTTCAGCCACGGAAGAAAGACCATTGATCTGGGCGTCGATAGCGTTACCGCTGATGGCGTTGCTGCCAGTGCGGAGGCTGCGGGTGACCGGGGAGATGGAACCCGTGGCGATCATGTTGGCGATGTTGCCAGGATAGCCGATGGCTGAGGAATCGAGGCCGGAGTTGCCGTCGGAACCGCCACCGCCCTGAACGGCATTGCCTTCGCCGATGGCACCCAGGAGCCAGTCGAAGCCGAGTTCGTCGGTGTTCTTCTGGGAGACTTCAACAAACTTCGAAGTGATGTAGATCTGCTTAGGTCCCTGGGAGCGGTTGGCGTCCACAAAGGCTTCGACGAGATCCAGGTTAGGCTGGGTGTTCTTGACGATGAGCTGGGAAGTCACCGGGTTAAAGACAGCGGAAGCGCCTTCAGGGAACTGAATGCCCTGGGACTTCAGGATGTCGATAGCCGTGGCACGCTGAATCAGGTTGGAAGCCGGGGCTGCACCACCGCCAGCGGCGAATGGATCAGCAGATGCCGCAGGAGTTGCAGCAGCACCACCACTGCCACCGAGGCTGAGGAAGTCTGGATTCACCCGGTAGATGCGGGTGTATTGTTCAGCGGTCGTTTCGGACACAGGAACGATGAGAACCGCGAAAGGCTCCACCTTGTATTTCATGCCAGCGAGTTCGGTGACATAACGGAGGGCTTCGACCATCGGCACGTCCTTGAGGTCAAGGCTGATGGAAGCAGTGACTGGGGCGTCGCCTGCCTTGAGAATGATGTTAACACCCTTCTTGGCTGGATCCGACTCATTGATGTCAAGGTCACGGCTCTTCACGCGAAGGAACTCCACGGCTTCCTCAATGCTGGCACCAGCGAACTGGACCTGCGGGAAGACGATTTCCTGCATCTTGCGAGTCAGGTAAACGGTGGGCTCAATGCCGCCAGTGGCGACAGGGTCAATGACCAGACCACGAACCGGGGGTTTGTATTCCCAGGCTTCGTTGACCATGTTCAGCATGCGGGCACGCTGGTGATCACGGGCGGTGTCGAAATATTCACCGCGCTTTTGTTCGACCTTCTCCATGCCACGGCGGGCAGCGGAGTTGTAAGGGTCGATACGGACGACGTCTTCGAACTGAAGAAGAGCCTTGTCGTAGTCGCCGATTTCAAGGGAGCTATTGGCAAGCAGGAGACCTTTTTCCACCTTACCAACGTTTTCGACGTGCTGAGGGGTGAGGGCTGGCGGCCAGCGGTCTGGATCAGACAAATGCTTGGCGAAGACGCGGGCACCTTTATGACCAGGAACGGCCAGTTGGGCTTCGTCGATCAGTTTCTGGGCTGCGGCGTAGTCACCGATTTTGGCCTTTTCACGAGCGACGACGATGGCGCAGTCAGCAAACTTGAGGTTGGCGAGGTCGCGCCAATCCTGAATGAAAGGAGCGTTCGGAAGCTGATCAAGGATGTCTTTGGCCGAGCGATACTGGGCAAGGGCCGCCTCATATTCTCCTTTGGCAAAAAGCTCATCACCCTTCTCCATGGCCTGACGTGCATCTTCGATTCTGGCCGCACGACGGGCAATTTCCCGTTCAGCGATACCAGGAACACTTGCACCACCCTCACCTGCGAAGGCGGGCATGGCAACCATGGGTGCTGCGAGAGCGACCATCAGGGCGATTTGTTTTTTCTTCATTCGGGAGGGATGCATCATAGAAGGGTGCGGTTTGTCAAAATTAACAATGAGCCGAGGTGTTTAGCAGGAATTGCTTCTGTCTGGCGAGATGTTTTTTGGTTAGGTTGAAAAAAAGTTAAGGTTTGGTCACAGTGATGGATTCGCCGCCGTCAACAGGCTGGATCACCGCGCTGGTCTCTTCGATTTCGAGCAAGCGGTAGGTGCTGCCAATGCCTGGAATCTGGAAGGTGTCGCCCTTTTTCACCGTCCGTGTCGGACGGTCACCGAGGGTGAACTCGAACTCAGCCTCGTATTCGGCGAGGTTGGTTTCGCTGCCACGGACCAGAGTGAATTCCTTGTTAGAGGACTTGTCGAGCATGACCAGCTCGGACACGTCTTTTTCGCCCACGGCAGGATCCGCCACCTTTTTCGGATTGAAAGCCTTGACCTGGAAACGGACCACACCTTTATCGAAACCAAACTCTTCCCCCGGAGAAACGAACTTGCTGACCCTCGGCTCAGGCGTGAGACGCTGCACCTGGTAAGGTGGCGAGCTGCTGTTGAGCTTCATGATGTAATCGAACGTGATGCGGCGCTTGAGGACCAGCTTATCCGTGAAGGGAGGATGGCTTTTGTCGTCGCGAGGGTTGGTCTTTTTATTGAACTCTTCCAGGTTAGAGAAGCCATCCGAATCAGCGTCCAGGTCGCCCACGTTGGGGGAAAGGATGTTGGGCAGATCGTTGGACACGAGATAGGAGTTCGTCATCGGCGGACGAAGCTGCGGATCTTCAAGCTGAAGATCGTAAAGCTGGTCGCCTTTTTTCACCAGGAGCACTGATTTGTTCAGCGGGACTGGCTTGCCTTTGATGACTGGAGAGATCCAGGTGGTCTTTTCAGTCAGAAGCTTGAGCGTCTGATTGATCAATTCCGTGGGTGGCTGGCCGGGGTCGTTTTTAGAACTGCCGGGGCGGCGCACCAAGCGCTCGCTAAAGCTCTGACTGGACCAGACAAGGTAACCCGCAACGCCCAGGGCGATCACCGCAGTGATGCCCAAGAGGACTTTTTCATAATTCCCATTCCTGTTCTGCATATGGCTAATTCAAAGTTGTGTCGTGATGACGGTTGATGTCTTCACCGGGTGCCAGTGCTGGCAGTTTGAGTATTCAAGAAATACACCAGGTCAATTTCCATGAAGACCCGCAGTTTCTCGTTACCGAGAACAGCGATGGCATCTTCCACGGCTGGCACGACGGCGGCTGGAGGAGCTTCCTTGCCATCACCTGCTGGTGGCACCAGAGGAGCCGGAGCATCTTGATTGATCGTCGGCGGAGGAAGGATGTTGGTTTCGGCGCGGAGGGGACCTGCCTGACGTTCATTTTCGATGCGAAGGAGACGCACGACGGTGAAGTAAGGCATCTCCGAAGGGCTGGCGAGCTTGCTCATCAGCATCTGAAGGGCGGCCTGATCCAGCGTGAGCATGGCGCGCACCTGACT
>DMMK01000385.1 GCA_003453085.1 Verrucomicrobiales bacterium | reverse complement strand
AGCCGTAGCCTTTTTGAGCTGTGTGAAAAATTCTCTGAGCGCTGCTATCACTCAAGTTCGTCAAGAAGGACTGCCTGAGATTTCCTGCAACAAAACCTCATTGGAATGATCCTTCGAAATCCACCCTTTTCTGCCAAGTCACTCATTTCATTGTCAGATCTCATTCATGACCACTCGAACTCAAACTTCCTCCATCCTTCAAATCTCCGGTGAATCCGGGGGTGGGCAGTTGCTGCGTTCGGCTCTGTCGTTGTCCATGGTGACGGGGCAGCCGTTTCGGATGACGAACATCCGTGGCAAGAGGCCTAAGCCGGGGCTGATGCGCCAGCACCTGACGTGCGTGAAGGCGGCGGCGGAGGTCTGCAATGCGGCAGTGGATGGTGCGGAGTTGGGCTCGGTGGAACTGGTCTTTGCTCCAGGCCCGATCCAGGCCGGGGACTATGCTTTTAACATTGGCAGTGGGGGGAGCACGACGCTCGTTCTGCAAACGCTGCTGCCCGCGCTGCTGCATGCGGAAGGGGCGAGCACGCTGAGGATCGAGGGTGGAACGCACAATCCTATGGCACCGCCATTTGAGTTCATTCAGCAGTGTTTCCTGCCCGTGCTGCAAAGCATGGGCGTGAAGGCAGAGGTCGCCCTGGAGCGCCATGGCTTCATGCAAGCAGGTGGTGGGGTGCTGACGGCCACGATTTCTCCGGTGAAAAAGTGGAAGAAGCTGAAGTTGCTGGAGCGTGGGGAACTGCAGGAGCACTTTGGCCGGGTGCTGCATGCGCATTTGCATCGTGACATCGCGCAGCGCGAAATTTCGGTGGCTGCCCAGGTGCTGGACTGGCCGGAGGAAAGGCTGGAACTGCGCTATGCCAATGACAGCGCGGGCCCAGGGAATGCCCTGCTGCTGGGCGCGCGGTTTGCGAACGTGTGCGAGATCAGCACGGGCATTGCGCAGATGGGTAAGTCGGCGGAAGCTGTGGCCACAGGAGCGGCGAAGGGGCTGAAAAGTTACCTGGCCTCCGAGGCGGCGGTGGGGGTGCACCTGGCAGATCAGTTGCTGTTACCGCTGGCTCTGGCTGGCGGTGGAGAATTTACCACGCTGACGTTGAGCAATCATGTGCAGACGAACATGGCCCTCATCGAGAGGTTCCTCTCCGTGCAGTTTGCGGTGAATGAGCGGGCTGGAGGAGTGAAACACATCGAATTACGGGCTGGGAAGTAGGTAACGATGCGTGTGCCTGCCCTTGACCCTGCGGCTGGTGCTTGTACGTTCCAGGCTTCCTCCGTAATGCCTGAAGCCCCCACCCTGTCCCAACTCGAGCTCCGTGTGCTCGATCTCGTCCGCGACGAAGTCCTCCAAACACCGCCTGGTTTCAGTGTCAGTTCCGATCTCTTTGAGGCAGGGCTGGACTCGATGGCCATCATGCAGTTGCTGCTGCTTTTAGAGGAGCACTACGGCGTGGCCATTCCGGTGGGCAGTGTCTCACGTGCCAATTTCAAAACGGCGCAAACCATCGCCGCGCTGCTGGTGGAGCAGGGGTATGCCATCACCCAGGGCGGTGTGGAGGAGCCTGCACCCGCGCCCCCGCCGGAGCCTGTGGTCATCGTGCCCAAGGCCCCGCCGGTACCGGAGGAAAAATTCGATCGGCTGCCGCTGAGGGACTGTGATTTCTTCACGCATGCGTTTGATGAAATGCTGCGCCAGGCAGGGCAGGGGGGGCACATCGCCCGCTCCTTCATCGAGCTGGATCGTGCCCCGGACGTGGTGGCGCTGAAGGCGCTGCTGGTGCGGCTGCAGGATCATTTTGCCTTCCCCATCCTGACTGCGCAGCTCAAAAAACCGAGCTTCTTTTCGCTGCCTCTTTGGGTGCCTGCGACGAATCCGAGGCCCCTGGAATTGCAATTATGGTCCGACGAAAAATCGACAGGGACGCTGCTGTCGCATGGCGCGCAGAAGTTTGCCGATCTGCAAACGAAGCTGGATGACATTATCAACACCTCCCTGCCACAGTATGAGGATGGGTGGATGAATGTGCGCTTTGACCTGGTTGAAAAGGCTGATGGTTCCTGCGTTTTTGTTTTTTCCTGGAGCCATCTCATCATGGACGGCATCGGAGCGGAGTTTTTCCTGCTTGAAATCAATCGTTTGTTAGGCGGAAAGAGTGAGCCGGTGCCTGGGTTTGATCTCACGGATCTGAAGGATCAGCGTGGCTGGGGTGAACGGTGGAAGACGGCAAAGGTGATGCCGGCATTTTTTGATACGGTGATGAGCAAGCCTTTTGAGGCGCTGGGCTCGGCCAAGCTCTCGGCAGGGCGGGCGCATTTCCAGGTCATCACGCTGACGGAAGCGCAGAGTGCGGAAGCAGCGCGCCGCAGTGCGGAGGTTTCGGGGCCGCTGATCAACATGCCGTTTCATCTGGCCTGTGCAATGCGCGCTCACCAGCGGGTGTTTGCCCATCGTGGTCAAAAGCCAGAGTCGCTGATGTGCTGTGTGCCTATCCAGGTGCGGCGGAAAGGGACGCGAGGACCGCTTTTCCAAAATCACCTGACGATGTTTTTCTGCAATCTGGTGGCGGAGGATCTGGGCACGCTGGATGCGGCGGCACAGTCTCTTCATAAGCAGCACACTCGATTCATCAAAGAAAAGATCGGCGATGCCTTCCGCGATCTGATGTGGATGATGCGGCCCATGCCGCCCAGCCTGCACATGCACTTCATCAACTGGCACATGAAGGGCAAATTCAGCTCCTTCTACCACTCGAATACGGGCGTCTTTGCGCCTGAGTTGACCCAGTTCGGAGGCGCGCAGGTGACGAATGCGTACCACGTGCCTAGCTTCTCAGATCCTCCAGGGACGGGGGTCTTCACCAATGAGAAAAATGGTCGCCTCGTGCTGACGCTGTGCTGGCGTGCTGGTACCATGACGGAGGAGGAGCGGGCCATCTTCATTGGTCAACTGATGAGTGACCTGGGTGTGACCGCCTAAAACCCGTGACCCTAACGCTGCACAAAAAAGCCATCACGTCCTGTGCATGGCACCCGATGTGCTCTCTATTGACTGCCCATGCTGAATGTTGACATTTCCTCTCTTGGTCCCTGCCAGTTTCACTCGCCGCTGCATCAGATCGGCAGTGTTCAGGTGCCCTATAAGACCGAGGCTGACCGCATCCTCTACACCAATACGGTGCAGGGCTTGCAGCAACCGAACAGCGCGCTGAGCTTTGAGGAAGCAGGGCCGCGTGAACAAATCTTCTTTGATCCTCCGCGCACGACCGTGGGCATTGTCACGTGTGGCGGCCTGTGCCCGGGGCTCAATGACATCATCCGTGGCATTGTGAACCAGTGCTATCGGCAGTATGGCATCAATCGGGTCTATGGTTTCCGTTATGGTTACGAAGGACTGGTGCAGCGCTATGGCCACACGCCCATCATGCTGAGACCCGAATCGGTGGCGCAGATCCATAACTTTGGCGGCACCATTCTGGGTAGCTCACGTGGCCAGCAGCCGATCGGCGACATGGTGGACACGCTGGAGGACATGTCGGTGGACATCCTTTTTGTCATTGGCGGTGATGGCACCTTGCGGGGGGCTTCGGAGATTGCCAAGGAGATCGCCCGGCGCGGTCTGCGCAAGGCCATCGTGGGCATCCCCAAGACCATTGACAATGACATCATGTACTTGGACAAGAGCTTTGGTTTTGAGACCGCTTTTGCCGAGGCGGTGAATGCCGTCAAATGTGCCTACACAGAGGCCTGTGGGGCCGTCAATGGCATCGGTTTGCTGAAGCTGATGGGGCGCGACAGTGGTTTCATCGCTTGTTATGCGGCCCTGGCGGGCAGCAATGTGGACTTTGTGCTGATTCCCGAAGTGAGCTTTACCATGGAGGGCACCTCAGGCCTACTGGAGGCATTGCGTTACCGCGTGGCCAAACGGGGCAGTGCGGTCATCGTGGTGGCGGAAGGGGCAGGTCAGGAACTCTTCCAGGGTGATGGGGCCACCGATGCGAGCGGCAACAAGCGCTATGGCGACATCGGTTTGCATCTCAAGGATCAGATCAATGCGTTCTTCAAGGACCGGCGCATGGAGGTGAACCTGAAGTACATTGACCCCAGTTACATCGTCCGCAGCGTGCCGGCGAATCCGCAGGACAATGTCTATTGCTCACGTTTGGCGCAGTCGGCTGTGCATGCGGCGATGGCGGGTAAAACCTCAATGCTGGTAGGCCGCTGGCACAATGCCTTTGTACATCTGCCTCTCGACATGGTGACTCATGGACGCCGCAAGGTCGATCCGCATAGCGAGCTCTGGCACGCCGTGCTGGAAAGCACGGGTCAGCCCGCGATGATGAGCTGACAGCCTGCGAAAAACGTTGGCTTCCGGGAAACATACCGCACATTTCTTGATGAAGTCATCCAACATCGGGCTTTGGATTGCCGTTGCTGTCATCGGCTGGTGCGGCTGGATCCTGGTGGACATGGCAGAGCCACTGAGTTCCCAGGGAACGGGCTATTCCACCCTTTCGGAAGTGAAAAACTCCAGCGTGCCGGTGCTGGTGGAGTTCTATGCGGACTGGTGCGCGCCTTGTCGCACCGTGGGCCCGGTGGTGGAGGAACTGTCACGCGAAGTCGCCGGGCGGGCGAAGGTGGTGCGGCTGGATGTGGATGCCGAGAGCGATCTGGCTGCCAGTCACGGAATCCGCAGCATTCCCACGTTTCTTGCGTTCAAGAATGGTAGGGAAGTGGCTCGTGAATCCGGGGCCATTCCCAAGGCCCGGATGTTGCAAATGCTGGGGCTCTAAATCAGAAGTCACTGCTGCCAGACAGGCCTTTGATGACGGTGATCAGCGGAGCGAACGTGCCTGCCCAGCACACGGCGGTGTGGATCACCAGCACTGCACAGCAAATTAAGGACACCCAAACGAAGGCGCGGATGCTTTTGAGGGACCATGGGACGATCAAGCTCAAACCTGTAAGCAGAACGACCGTTGCAGGTGCTATCATGCCACCACCCGCACGACTCCATTCGAGCAAGTTTTTGGTTATGTCAGGGAGTTTGTTCATATCCCCCAGCATGTCCTCGAAAATCTTCTCAAAATGGTAAATGGACATGCAGGCCCGGAAGCTAAGGTAGCCCAGGAAAAGCACCATCACACTCCACATCAGCTTAAGCACGAAGCGCAATTCATGCACTTCGTGACGCAGGGCGGCCACTTCGGCTTCCAGGGATACAGGTTCACTCATGGATCAAACTGGCTGAGATCAAAGTCTCAGGCCAGCAGTTCCGGCACGATTTTGCAGTCTTCGACCCCGGTGAGGCGGAAATCGAGGCCGGCATACTTGAAGGTGAACTTGGAATGATCAAAGCCCAGGGTACGAAGCAGGGTGGCGTGCAGTTCGTGTACGTGAACAGGCTTCTCCACAGCGGCAAAGCCAAACTCGTCGGTGGCCCCATGAGTATAACCACCTTTGACACCACCACCAGCCAGCCAGTTGGTGAAGCCATAGTGGTTGTGGTCGCGACCGCGCTGCTTGCCGGCATTGGCACCCGGGGTTGGAAGTTCGACCGCCGGAGTACGACCGAATTCACCGCCCCAGATCATGAGGGTATCGTCAAAGAGACCGCGCTGTTTCATGTCGGCCATGAAGGCGGCGATGGCACCATCCACATCTTTGGCCAGACGGGCGTGATCGAGGATCTCATCATGGCTGTCCCAGGGCTGGCCTGCCCCGGTCCAGAGCTGGATGAAACGCACTCCGCGCTCAAGGAGACGGCGGGCGATCAGGGTTTGGCGGCCAAAGTCGTTTTCGCCGTAGGCCTTGCGGATGTGCTCCGGCTCCTTGCTGATGTCGAAGGCGTCCGTGGCCTCCATCTGCATGCGGTAGGCGAGTTCGTAGCTCTGGATGCGGGCATCGAGCTGCTGGTCTTTGTCGCGCTGGATGAGATGGTTGTGATTCATCTCATAAAGCAGGTCCAGCTGGCGACGCTGCTGCTTCATGTCCAGGGAGGTGTTCTTGATGAACTCGACCAGCTTGTCCACATCCGTATTTTCGGTGTTGATGTAGGTGCCCTGGTAGATGCTGGGGAGGAAGGCGGACTGCCAGTTTTTGGTGCGGCGCGTGGGCATGCCTTTTGGGCACATGGAGATGTAGCCGGGCAGGTTTTCATTTTCAGAACCCAGGCCGTACGTTACCCAGGAGCCGAAGCTGGGGCGATGCAAGCGGCCGTCGCCCGTGTTCATGAGACCCAGGGAGGGTTCATGGTTAGGCACATCGGCCTGCATGGATCGGATGACGCAGAGGTCATCGGCAAACTGGGCGGTGCGAGAAAAAATCTCGCTCACTTCCAGGCCGCACTGGCCGTACTTCTGGAACTTGAAAGGGGACTTCAGGCCTGCACCGGTGGGGCGCTCGGTCTTGAGCGACATGTTCGGCAGCGCCTTGCCATCATACTTGTCCAGCATGGGCTTAGGATCGAAGGTATCCACCTGCGAAGGGCCGCCATTCATGAAGAAATGGATCACCCGTTTGGCCGTGGGCTCGAAATGCGACTGGCGCACGCCGAAGGGTATGTTGGCATTCAGCGCGGCCTGGGCCTTGCCTGCGCCCATGAGATCGCCCAGGGCCATGGAGCCCAGGCCCATGCCGAGACGGCCCAGAAGCTGCCTGCGAGTGAGGAAGTGATGTTCGAGATTGGGAGCGTGGTGGGACATGGGGTATCTCCAGGTTTCGTTCTGGGTGAAAAATAAGGTACGGAATCAATCCACAAATTGGAACTCGTTCGACATCATGAGCACCTGGGCGAACTGGGCCAGAGGAGTCTGGGCCTTCGCGCGATTGATCGGCCAGCCTTCGGGGCCACAGAAGTCGGTGTCGGCACGGGTGATGGGACTCAGGTGGCCATCGGCCTCCACGAGCTCGATCTTGGGGGCCCAGGTGTAGCTGTCGCTGTCGGTGTTTTTGTTTTCGGATTCGACGACAAAGCTCAGCACCTCATCCTGGCTGACTTCGAGGTCAGCGGTGAGGTCCAGGCTGCTGGCGGGTTTGATCAGCTCCTCACGGATCTTCCCGGCGCGGTTGGAGATGATCCAGACACGCACGCCATTGCCTCTTTCGCTGGCACGTTTGATGACGCCGCTGATGCGGATCTTTTGGCCCTCAAAAGGGGAAGTCCACTGCATGACGGATGGCCAGGAGTGGCCGGGGTGGCCATTGCCTGCGCCGATGTAGAGGTGGCCAAATTCTTTGGAAGGATGCACCTTCTCAGGCGTCCAGCGGAAGGTGCTCTGGCCGACCTTGCCGTAGTGGGGCAGGGGCTCAAACCCACCCAGGCTGACCTTGCCCGTGGCGGCATCTTTTTCCACTTGGCCCCAGCCGTAACGCCAGACGAAGGCGGCTGCGCGGCGGCTGAGACCGTCCGCATCATTGCAAAAGCGCTGCGCCATCTCGACTTCCTCCGGGCGCGCATCGCGATGCAGCACGCGGTGGTAGAGTGTCTGTACGGATTCCGAATCTACAGTGCTGCCTTTGACTGGGGTGGCCGTGGCCAATTTGGTGGAGCGCTGCTGCATGAAGGGGCTGTTCATCAGGAACAGGGCCTGCTGTGGCACGGTGGTCACGTAGCGGATGGGGCTGTGATTGTCCGGATTCGCGAAGTCGAACATGGCAGGCACCGTGGCCTGATCATAACGATCCACCAGGAGGTAGATGCTGCGGCGACTGTCGGCTTCCTTGTCCTTCAATTCGACGGCCCGGCCGCCGATCTTGCCAGGGTTCAGATCACCTGCCACTTGCAGCATGGCATCGCGCATGGACTCGTAGTCCAGACGCTGGCGGTTCTGGCGGCTGATGAGCTCATTGTCCGCATCCTTGAGGTTCTTCTCGGCAGTGACCTGGGCGGACTGCTGGTAGGTGCGGCTGCTGAGGATGCGCTGGTGCAGTTTTTTGAGGCTCCAGCCTTCCTCCATGAAGGTGGCGGCCAGGTAGTCCAGGACGTCCTGCTGCATGGGCTTGTCCGTCTGCACACCGAAGTCACTGGTCTGCCCAACCAAAGGTTTGCCAAAATGCTGCGCCCACACCCGGTTCACAATGACACGGGCGGTGAGAGGATTATCCTTGCTGGCGATTTTCTGGGCGAGTTCCAGGCGACCACTGCCTTCCTTGAAAGTCTCGCCGCCAAACATGGTCAGCCAGCCACGTGGGGCCACGGCACCACGGCGACTCGGATTGCCACGGATGAAAATGCTGACGTCGGCCGGCTTCGGCTTGTCCAGCATCACCATGGCGCGGGGAGGGGCACCAGGATGGTCGGTCTCCAGCTTCACGCGCTGGTTGGAGGTCTTCACCATTTGGGTGAGATCCTTGCGGGTGAAAAAGACATTCGCCTGCTCCACTGGCACGGACATGGGGCTGGGGGCCGCCTGCAGGATTTCGCGCACCTGCTTCCAGTCATCATTGTCCGGTTCCTTGCCTGCCAGGCAGGTGTTGAAGATATCGGCATAAAGCGCGGCCACTTCATTGAAGTTTTTCGGCACGGGACGCTTGGCCAGCTCATTGCGAGGCACGGCATTGAGGCCACGCTCGGGCTTGATCATGGCCGCGACGATGGCCGGGGCCTTGGCGGCAAACTGATCCGCCGGGAGGGCTGCGAACTCTTTCCATGCGATCTTTACCGGATGTGGCTTGTCCTTCAGGGCGTGGCGTTTGAGGAAGTCTCCCCATTGATCGGCCACTTTGTCTCGCAGCTTAAGCTGGCCCGCACGGCCTTTCAGCGTGTTGCGATCTTTGATGGTGACGGCTTCCTGGGCAAAGGCGAGGTATTCGGTGACGCGCTCCGGATTGCGGATCTCCTCATAGACCTGTTTTTTGAAGTCGAGTTCCTCTTTGGCGATGGCAGCTACCTTGGCGTCGTAGTCCTTGATGTCGGCCTCATTTGCGGCCTTGCCGATGATGGGCATGGCTTCATTGGCTGGCTCTTCGCTGCTGTTGAAGATGGAGTAGAGCGCGTAGTAGTCGCGGGCCGGGATAGGATCAAATTTGTGGTCGTGGCAGCGTGCGCAACCAACGGTTAGGCCCAGCATGCCGCGAGTCACAGCATCAATGCGGTCATCGGTCTGCAGGTCCTTGTTGCTGATGAAGCGGTCGCCCACATTCAGGTAGGCCAGGGCGGCCAGATGGGGATCGTTTTGGCCCGCAGGCACCATCTTGTCCGCCGCGAGCTGATACATCAAAAACTTGTCATACGGCATGTCGTCATTCAGCGACTTCACCACCCAGTCACGGTAGGTGTAGGCATAGGGGTAGCGGGTGTTTTTACCTGCCACTTGGTAGCCATCGGTATCGGCATAACGGGCCACATCCAGCCACAGGCGCGCCCAGCGCTCCCCATAGGCGGGAGAGGCGAGCAGCTTGCCCACCAGAGCATCCGTGGCGGCCTGGGCATTTTTGGCGGAGGCCTGTTCAAAGGCCTTCACCTCCTCATAGGAAGGCTGCAGACCGGTGAGGGTGACGTGGATGCGGCGGCACAGCGTGGCGGCGTCCGCAACCGGGGCAAAGTCGAGTCCTGCCGCTTTCAATTTCGTGCCGACCATGGCATCCACCGTGCCGACGGGTTTTTTCACGGGCTGGAAGGCCCAGTGCTGCATGGGATCTGCCTTCGCTGCCTCATGGGCCACTTCTTTCTCTTCCGGCCAGGGCAGGCCCATCTGCACCCACTTTTCCAGGGCAGCGATGTCCGCCGCCTTCAGCTTGTCACCCTTTTTGGGCATGGCCTCCACGCCAGCGACGTGGTTGATGGCCTTAATCATTTTGGAGGCGGCTGGGTTCCCCGGTTCCACCACTTTGCCGTAGTCGCTGCCGCGCAGGATGGCGCTGCGCAGATCCATGCGGAGGCCGTTCTCGTGCTTGTGGTTGCCGTGGCAGTTGTAGCAATTTTCCGCCAGCACCGGGCGCACGCTTTTCTCAAAGAATTCGATCTGCTCCGGCGGGAAGGTGTCGGCAGCAGAGGCCAAAGAACCAGCGACGGCGAAACTGCCGCCGAGGAGCCGGAGGAAAAATGGAGTCTGGGAAGTCATCTGAGGGGGGCTTCGATGAAGCAGCGGGC
Organism: Verrucomicrobiales bacterium; assembly: GCA_003453085.1. Taxonomy (GTDB): domain Bacteria; phylum Verrucomicrobiota; class Verrucomicrobiia; order Verrucomicrobiales; family Verrucomicrobiaceae; genus Prosthecobacter. The sequence continues at coordinate 3,854 of DMMK01000385.1, read as the reverse complement.
TACTCTCAGCGTCTGGAAAATACGCTGATCAAGGAGGAAAATACGCGCAACCCGCGTGCCACCTTGCACCAGGATGGCCGGATCTTCAATCTTGCGTTGCGCTTTGCAGCCTGTGGATTGCCGCGCTACATCCTCTCTCCATGTCCTCCGTCTTACGTGTTCAAAAAGCCACTTTCGTCCGTGGCGGCCGCCGCATTCTCAAAGGCATCGACTGGGAGGTCCAGGCTGGCCAGCACTGGTGCATCCTGGGGGGCCGAACGGGTGTGGCAAGACCTCCCTCATCAATCTGATCACGGGCTACGAGCCTGCGACCAGCGGGGATATCCAGATCGGCGAGGACCAGTTTGGCAACAGCGACTGGCGGGAGGTGCGCAAGCGCGTCGGCCTCGTCACCAATACCCTCACCACCTTCATCGAGCCTGGCGAGCCCGTCATCAACGTCATCGCCAGCGGGCGCGAGGCAAAACTGAACCTCTGGCAGGCCCCGCCCGCCGCCTGGCAGCGCCAGGCCGCCACCCTGCTGAAAGCCACCGGCAGCCCGCACCTGCGGAAAAGCCTCTGGGGCACCCTCTCCCAGGGCGAGCGCCAAAAAGTCCTCATCTGCCGCGCCCTCATGGCCCAGTTCACCGTCCTCATTCTGGACGAGCCCTGCGCCGGCCTCGACCCCGTCGCCCGCGAGCATTTCCTCCAATGGATGGCCGAGATCGCCACCTGGCCAGAGTCTCCCTCCCTCGTCATGGTCACCCACCACGTCGAAGAAATCCTTCCCTGCCTCACCCACGTCTTGCTATTAAAGGACGGCCAAGTCCACAGCCAAGGCGAAAAAGCCGACATCCTCACCAGCGACTCCCTCTCCGAAATCTACGGCGCCCCCGTCGAACTCGAAGAACGCGGCGACCGGTATGCGCTGGTGGTGGGGTGAGGTTGAACGGAAATTTGGAGATCTGTTCCGCCCTTCAATTTAATGGCCAACCGAGCATGAAGGTCTTAAACCAGTATTTTGGGAAATTAAATAATCTGTATACCAAAAGACTTGGGTGCACTTTTATCTTGGCTCTATTCAGTTACATTTTAGTCGCCATCATTCTCTGGTTGGTTGTAGCGAATGAGCCAAAATCGCGCGCTGAAGAATCTGATGAAATGGAGGGAACGCTGCTAACAATCGGAGTCTTTTTCTTCTCGTTTTGTGTCGCGCCTCTTGTTCTCAAACAGAAGCAATGACCGATCAGAACTCCATGTTAGGCAAGTTAACAAGCCAACATCCGTAACGACAAGGCAATTAACACAGCTCTGGCCAAGGCAGGCCTAACGAGTGGAAATAGGGACGGAAGCTTTCCTGGACGACGCCACAGATGAGTTTGAGGAAGGGGCCCCGGTTGCCTTCGGCATGGTCTTGATCGAGAGCTTCATAATAAGCCAGTCGCTTTTCCACGGGAAGCACGGCTGGGGGGTAGCCAGCTTGCATGAGTTCCAGATTCATCAACAGCCGGGAAGTGCGGCCGTTGCCATCCACAAAGGGATGAATTTTCACGAAATCGCTGTGAACTCGCGCGGCTCTTTCCACCGGGTGCAGGGATGGAGCCTCTTGGTGATGCCACGTGATGAAACGCTCCATCAGTTCGGGCACCAGGACTTGGTCCGGAGGCAAGTGACTGGCCCCGGCGATCCTGACATTGACACGCCGATAGCGTCCGGCGTTGTCGTCATCAATGCCTTTGAGAATGAGTTGGTGTAGGCACTTGAGGGTCCATTCAGACAGTGGCTCGTTTTTTTGTACCAAGTCTTCTAACAATAAAATAGCATCGCGATGATTCACGACTTCAAGATGTTCTCGTAGAGACTTGCCACCGATGGTGATGCCTTCCAGTGCCACCTTGGTTTCACGAAGAGTGAGAGTATTGCCCTCAATGGCGTTGGAATGGTAGGTCCAGCGGACAATGAGGTCCTCACGCAGATTGCGCACGATAGCTAGATCCAGCGGGCGGTGCTGGTCCAGAATCGTTTTGAGGTTATCAACAGCGGAGAAGGTCATGAGAGCACGGACTTGACTGCGTTAGAATGTGAAGGAAAGCCAGCGGAGATTCCATCAGGAAAATCCGAAACCCCGGCGTCTTTACGCCGAAAACCGCACTGCGGTCTCTTTCAGAGCATTCACCAGGGTCGTGATTGAGATAGGGGTTTTGCCTCTTTGCCAAAGCACAATGAAGTCCCAGCGGGCTTTGGAGTCTGAGATGGGGACGAAGGCGATGCCGGGGTGGGTGGTGCTTTTGAAGTAGTCGGGCAGCAGGGTGACTGCGGATTCGGAGGCGACCATGGAGAGCACGTGGGTGATGCCATCGGGGGTGGCGAGGAAGCGGGGTTTGAAGCCGGCGGTGCGGCAGAGGGAGGTGATCCAGCGGTTGCGTCCCGGCATCTGGTCTTCATCCACGCCGATGAAGTCATGCTGGCTGAGATCTTTGAGGCTGATTTGTGCCTGGGAGGCGAGCGGATCTGCGGCGGAGATGGCGGCGCAGACACCGAATGAAGCGAGCTTGAAGCTGTAAAAATCCTGCGCGGCCACGGCTCCTTCCTGGCCGATGAGCGCGAGGTCGAGCTCGCCGGATTTTAAGGCGTCTATTTGCTCCCTGGGGGACATGTCGTGAAGCTTGAGCTTCATCTCTGGGTGGGTCTTGCGCAGTCGCTCGAGAGTGGGGGTGAGGAGGGGCTGGGCAGCGGAGATGAGGTAACCGACCCGCAGCTCTGACCGGGTGCCACGGGCCTGCCGCCGCACATCAGCCAATGCGGTTTCATAGGCGGTGATGACGGGGCTCATGGCCTTAACTAGCGCGTGACCGAGGCTGGTGGGCTTCACGCCGCTGGTCTCGCGGTCCAGCAGCTTGCCGCCCACTTCAGATTCCAGCAGTTTCATCTGTCGGCTCAGGGCGGGCTGAGTGATCCGCAGCCTTACGGCGGCGCGGTTGACGCTGCCTTCTTCAATGACGGTGAGCAGAGCGCGGATGCGATCAATCATGGCTGGAGGGTATGTCTATACGACATAACGGCAACAGCGAACGGGCATTATTCGTCGTCTGAGGAAGGTGCCAGGATGCCTTCGTCAACCGGGAGTCATTCCCACAAGTAAACCTACAAACGAACATCTCATGAAAACCGCCATCATCATCATCAGCGATCCCAAAGCCGGAGAAGAGGCCTTTGCACGTGCCTTCAATGCCCTGGCCGTCGCCTCAGAAGGAAAAAGGGCAGGGGACGAAGTAGAAATCAGCTTCATCGGCACCGGCACCCGCTGGCCAGCGGAGCTGTCGAAGATCACCAACCCCGCCAACGGGCTCTACAACGAGGTGCGGGATCTCGTGGTCGGTGCGTCCTGTGCCTGTGCCGCCGCCTTTGGGGCCACAGAGGGCATTGAAACCAGCGGCATCGCCGTCAAAAGCGACAACGCGGTGGCTGGCACCACTGGCGTCCTCAGCCTGCGCCACTACCTCGCCGAAGGCTGGCAGGTGCTCCTTTTCTAAGCCTCTGCAAACCGGCCCGCGCGGCCCCTGATCATCCACACCTAACCAATCATTCGTCATGGCCCATAAATTTCTCGATCTTGCTTTCACTCCTGAAGTGCTGGCCGCGCAGGAACATTATTATGGCCACGCCCAGGTGCTGCCTCCGGCGACGAGGGATGATCCGCTGGGGCCGGATGAAATCGATTTCATCCAATCCCGCGATAGTTTTTATCTGGGCAGCGTGAGCGAAACCGGCTGGCCTTACATCCAGCATCGCGGTGGGCCGCCAGGCTTCGCGAAAGTCATCTCGCCCCATGAGATTGCTTTCGCCGATTACAAAGGGAACCGCCAGATGCTGAG
>DMMK01000700.1 GCA_003453085.1 Verrucomicrobiales bacterium | reverse complement strand
ACCCCCATCCTAAACCCTTGATATTCAACTCATTAACCACCTAAATCCCCAAATGGGGATAATTTAAAAAACTCCCCATTCCCCATCCGCTCGCCCCACAACCTTCGGTTGATCTTGCGGCGCAGGCGCTTCCTTGCTTCACTAAAAGTTCATGAACCGAAGAACCTTTGTTTTCTGTGCAAGTGCGGCGGCATCCCTGTCCCTGGCTTCCCCCACCTTGGCGGCGGAGACTCAGAACGTGGATGTGCTGGTCTATGGCGGCGTGCCCTGCGGCATCGCGGCAGCCATTACGGCAGCGCGGGAGGGCGTGAAGGTCGTGCTCATCGAGCCGACCCAGCATGTGGGGGGACTGAGCACCAGCGGCATCAACACAGCGGAGAGTGAGCACATGCTGAAGTGGACCATCGGCGGGTTTGCCGATGAGTTTTATCGGCGGTTGGGAAAACATTACGGCACCGACAAGCCCGAGTATTTCTTTGAGTCATCGGTCGCAGAGAAAGTGTACCTCGAGATGCTGAAAGAGGCGAAGGTGGAAGTTCAATACGGCGCACCCGTGGAAACGGTGGCCAAGGACGGAACCAAGATCACCGGCCTCACATTGACCAACGGCACCAAGCTCACCGCCAAGGTGTTTGTGGACGCCAGTTATGAGGGCGACCTCATGGCCCGCGCAGGCGTGAAGTATGCCGTGGGGCGCGAGTCCAAGGCGGAATTTGGCGAGGAAGCGGCAGGCATCCGTTTTGACAAACAGCCGCGCCAGGCCCGCACGGTGGATGCCGAGGGTAAGCTGCTGCCCGGCATCAGCGCCTGGGCAAAAGACCTCAAGGAAGGCGACGCACACCGCGCGCCGATGAACTACAACTTCCGCCTTACCGTGGCGAAGGACCCCAAGCTGCAAGTGCCCATCCCGGCCCCGCAGCACTACGACGCATCGCGATACTCCTTGTTAGGCGGTTGGCTGCGTAACCAGACGGCGCAGAAGAAGCCGGTGAAGCTGGCCGACATCCTGGATCTTTATGGCCGGCGCAACGGCAAGTTTGAGCTGAACAACAAGCAGTCGGCCATCTTTTCCCTGGGGCACTTCGGTGGTCAGTTTGACTGGCCGGATGCCAGTCATGCACAGCGCACCCGCATCTACGCCGACCACCTGGATTACACCCTCGGCCTGCTGCATTTCCTGGCCCAGGACGACTCCGTGCCCGCCAATGTGCAGACTGAAATGAAGGCCCTCGGCCTGCACAAGGACGAGTTCGCCGACAACCGCCACCTGCCCTACCAGCTCTACGTTCGCGAGGGCCGGCGCATGCGCGGGGTCTATGTGATGAAGCAGCAAGACGTGCAGACCGACCTTCGCAAGCCGGACAGCATCGGCATGAGCAGCCACTTCATCGACTGCCATCACGTGCAGCGTGTAGCCCTGAACGAGGACGAGTTCGTGAATGAAGGCCGCATCTGGCGCATGGGTTATGCAAACCAGATCCCGTACCGCGCCCTCACACCCCAACCCGCCGAATGCACCAACCTCCTGGTGCCCGGGGCCGCCAGTTACACGCACGTCGCCTTCTGCACCCTGCGCCTGGAAAGCGTGTGGATGATCACCGGCCATGCCGCAGGCATCGCCTCAGCCATGGCCGTGAAGGAGGGCAGCGAGGTCCAAGCGGTGAATGTCCCCGCCCTTCAGGAAAAACTTCGCACCCAAAAGCAGGTCGTCGATTTCATCCCCGGCCTCCCCGAGAGATGCGAGCACCTGAACGGCCCCCCGGAATTTTGATCAATGCACCTTTAGCCTAACAAAGAGTGCTTAATTCAAAGGAGCATTGACAATTTGCCCGCAATGCCCCCCGAGTAAGGACGTTAAAGGGAGCACATGAAAACCTTTCTTGTCATCACCCTCTTCAGCGGACTTCTCGCCCAACTCCCCGCTTCAGAAGCCATCGGCCCACAGGGAAAGGTCGGTTGCCTGGACCAGCCAAAGTTGGTGCATCGTCTGGAGATCACCCTGCCCGGGGTCTATGAAAACTACCGCGTGGATGCACAGGGCAAGGGAGGCAACATTGTCAAGATCGCCGCCGATGATGTCATCCTGCGCAACTGCGAGATCTTCAACAGCAGCGGCAATGGCATCGGCATCTTTGGAAACCGGGTCGTCATCGAAAACTGCCACATTCACCACCTGCTGAAAGGCACCTTTCAGAATCAGGACGATGCCCATGGCATCACCGGACGCTGGGGCGAGGTGACCATCCGTCATTGTGAAATCTCCCACACCTCGGGTGACTGCATCCAGTTTGATCCCGACCGCGCCTCGCGCGGCCGGGTCACGGTGGAGCACTGCCACCTCTGGTCCGGGCCGCTGGCCGAAGACGCCGGCGGTTTTAAAGCCGGTGAAAGCCCAGGCGAAAACGCCCTCGATACTAAGACCCCGCCGGAAGGTGAACGCTGCCGCCTGATCATCCGTCACTGCTACCTGCACGGCTGGAACCAACCCTCCCAGATCCAGAACCGCGCCGCACTGAATCTCAAGGAACACATCGAGGCCGAGATCACCCGCTGTGTCTTCGATGACAACGAAATCGCCCTGCGTGTACGCGGCCCCGGTGGACGCGGCGATGCCCGGGTCACCGTCAAGGACTGCGCCATTTACCGTACGCAGTTGGGCATCCGGGCCGAAGATCAGATCTCCCACCTGAAGCTCCAAGGTCTCGCCTATGGACCCGGCGTCATCACCCACCTGGAACGCCACAACGGCAAAGACCTCCCCCATTTTGAAGACACCGGTGAACATGAAGCTCCACCCATGGCAACCTTGCTGAAAGACGGGTTTCCAGAAAAGTGAACCCAGCCCGCCAATCTTCAGCCAATGCCGAAACTGGAACTTCCGAGGTTCGCGGCACTCATTGCCAAGACTGCTTCGTGACGGCCCACCTTTTGTCAGTCAGGTGAGCCAGCATTTGACGTATCTCAAAGATGTCGCATAAAGCGGCTCGCCCCATCCCCTCATGCAGCGCACGTTTCTTTACCTTTCGGCCTTTGGCCTCATCTGCTCCTCCCTTTCAGCCCTCACGCTAGAAGAGATGAACCAGCGGCAGCAGCCAATGCCGACGGTGCCGGAGAAGGACCTGCCCGTAAAACTGCCGGACGACGTCACCTTCGACCGTCCCGGCAATCCGCTCGATCGCCATCCGACGTGGAAGCATGTCGATTGCCCGAAATGCGGCGGGAAAGGACGGCGCGAAACCGACACGTTCGACACCTTCATCGATTCGAGCTGGTACTTCGACCGCTTCACGTCGCCCGGCCTGGAAACCGCGCCGTTCGACCGCCAGGAGAACGAGTACTGGATGCCGGTCGACCAG
>DMMK01000350.1 GCA_003453085.1 Verrucomicrobiales bacterium | reverse complement strand
CATCGCTGCACTCGCTTCTCGCCGAGGCGGATCTGGCCTACTTGCAGAAGCATTTCCTGGGCAAGCAACTGGCGGCCGCGCCGCACTATCTGCCGCCTCTGCGCATCGTTCCCAGCGAACTCGTTTTTGAAGCCCTGGTACATCGTTACCAGGGCGTGCTGATCCTGGAACTGGAGCTGTGGCCGGACCAGGGCTCGATGGTGCATGAGGAGGTCTATGTTTCTTTAAAGCACACGCTCAATCAGCTACAGGGCACCAGCTCCGTGGTGGAGTTTTGCCAGCGGGCGTCCGAGCATGTGCGGCAGTTCACCGGGTTTGACCGCATCATGGTGTACCGTTTTGCGGACGATGCCTCCGGCCATGTCATCGCCGAATCCAAGCGTGAGGACCTGGGGTCCTACCTGGGACTGCATTATCCCGCTTCAGACATTCCCAAGCAGGCACGGGCCCTGTTTGTGAAGTCCCAGCTCCGGCTGAATCCCGATGTCAGGTATCAGCCCGTGGGCCTGGTCCCGGCCTTGCGGCCCGATACAGGCACCCCGCTGGACATGAGCTACTGTGTCAGCCGCTCCATGTCCCCCATTCACGCGGAGTATCTGCAAAACATGGGCGTGGGGGCCTCCATGTCCATTTCCATTGTCATTGCGGATGAGCTGTGGGGATTGTTCGCCTGCCATCATTATTCGCCGCGTTACGTTTCCCACACCACCCGCATGGCCTGCGAGTTCCTGGCCCACATGCTCTCGCTCCAGGTCAGCAACAAGGAAAGCGATGAGCAGCACGAGTACAAGCTGCGCCTTCACCAGGAGCACCGCCTGCTCGCCGATGCCATGGCCATGCAGGCGGAATTTCATCCTGTGCTGATCCAGAGTCCAGGCCACACCTTTGCCGGGATTGAGGCCGGCGGTGCTGCGCTGCTGCTCAATGACACGGTGTACTTGCGGGGCGAAACGCCGGATGAAAAAGACGTCCATGCTCTGGCATTGCTGCTGGCGGAGAAGGTGGATCCGGCCGTCTGGGCCACCGACCATCTGGGCAGGCATTTTCCCGGCTGGGCAGGCCAGGCCTCTGTAGCCAGCGGCGTGCTGGCCGCACGTCTTTCTAGGCAGGCACCGGCTTACCTCTTTTGGTTCCGCCCCGAAGAAAAGCAGACCATGAACTGGGCGGGCGATCCGACCAAAGCTGTGGAAACCGGCCCGCATGGCGACCGCCTCACCCCGCGAAAATCCTTTGAGCTCTGGGAGGAAGAAGTGCGGGGGAAATCCAGGCCCTGGCTGGCCTGCGAAACCGATGCCGCCCGCATCTTGCGGCAGACGATTCTGGAAACCGAAGTGCGCCGGGCCGAACAACTGGTGCGGCTGAACTCCGAGCTGGATGAGCGCAACCGCCAGCTCGACTCCTTCGCCTACGTGGCCTCGCATGATTTGAAGGAACCGCTCCGCGGCATCAGCAATTATTCCAATTTCCTTCTCGAGGACTTTGCCGACCAACTGGATGAGCAGGGCATCAGCTACCTGCGCACGATGATGCGGCTGACGGAGCGCATGGAGACCCTGCTCGACTCCCTTCTTTACTATTCCAGGCTCTCTCGGGGAGAGATCCACGGTCGGCGGGTGGACATGAACACCATCGTTCAGGATGCCCAGGACATGCTCATTGCCCGCATTCAGGAAAGCGGGGCGCACATCACGGTGCCAAGACCTCTGCCTGAAGTGAATGGCGATGCAGATCGCCTCAGCGAGGTGATGTCCAACCTCATCAGCAATGCCATCAAGTACAATGACAAACCGCAGTCCGAAATTGAGATCGGCTGGCAGGCGGGGGAACTGGACAGCCCACCGGTCTTTTTCGTGCGGGACAACGGCATCGGCATCGCCGAGGAGCATCGGCAGCTCGTTTTCCAAATCTTCAAACGACTCCACGGTCGGGATGAGTATGGTGGCGGTGTCGGCGCAGGTCTGACGATTGTCCAAAAAATCATCGAAAGGCACGGCGGGCGCATCTGGCTTGAATCCAAATCTGGCAGTGGAACCACCTTCTATTTCACCCTCGAACAGGACCCCAACGTGCCATGAGCGAATCCCCCCATCCATCTTTCCTCATCGTTGAGGACAGCGATGAAGATTATGCGGCCCTGGAGCGCATCGTCCGGCGGGCGCGCCCGGATATCACCGTGAAAATGCAGCGTTGTGTCAGCGCAGAGCAGGTGCTTGCCCTGCTCAATGCCCCGCTGCTGCCTCAAAAGCCGCTGCCGGAACTGCCAGCCCTCATTGTGCTGGACCTCAACCTGCCCGGCCTCAATGGCAAAGAAGTCTTGCGTGCTGTCAGGCAGCACCCCCGGATGAAGCGCACACCAGTGGTCATCTTTTCCACCTCCAGCAGCCCGCAAGACATTGAGTGGTGCTATGAGCATGGGGCCAATTCCTACCATGTGAAACAGACAGACTACACAGCCTTCAAGCGGGCCGTTGAACTGCTGGTGGACTACTGGGTGGAGGCCGTGCGCCTGCCTTCACCTGTCCGCACTGGCACTGTTTTGGAAAAGCCGGACGAAGCACCCTCGTTAGTCTGACCCAGCCCCTTTCTTCCCCCGCCCAGCAGCCATGCTCGCCTCCACGCCGCTCCATGTCCTGATTGTGGATGATTCGCTGACCGACTGTGTGATCTTCCGCCGGTATCTGACACGCGGCGTGCAGAACCCCTATGTGGTCAGCGAAGTTTCGACGGCGGCCCAGGCCCTGCAGCATCTACAGTCGAACCGGCCCGACTGTGTACTTCTGGACTTCAATCTGCCTGATAGCGACGGCGTGAGCCTGGTGAAAAAGATTGTCGGCACCCATGGTGAAAATGCCTTTGGCATCGTCATGCTCACCTCAAATCACGAGGTGGAGCTGGCTGTGGAAGCCCTACGCAGCGGTGCCCATGACTTCCTGCCCAAAGGCGGCACCAACGCGATCGTGCTGCGGCGGGCCGTGGAAAATGCGACGGAAAAAGCCGCCATCCAGCGTGAGCTGGAAACTCAGCGACATGAACTGGCCCATAAAAACGAGGAACTGCAGGTCCACGTGCAGCGCCTGGAAAAGGAGATGAGCGACCGCCTGCTTGCCGAGACCCGGCTGCGGCAGAGCGAGAACCAGCTTCGTGTCGTCACCGACCATGCCGCCGTCCTGCTGGTACTTTGCGACCGCGACTACCGCTACAAGTTCGTCAACCGGCACTACGCCAGCCGCTTTGGCCGCGAACCGGAAGAGGTGGTGGGCCATCACATCCAGGACATCATGGGAAAGCAGGCCTTTGAGGCCATTCATCCCTATCTGGACCGTGGGCTGCAAGGGGAGCGGGTGGAGTTTGAAATCGAAATTCCCTTTCAAATCCTGGGCCTTCGCTGGATGAGCGTGGTCTATGTGCCTGAGCGCGGCCATGATGGCACCGTGCATGGGCTTATTGGGGTGATGTCGGATACGACAGCCCGGAAGACGGCGGAAATCGAGCTGGAACACGCCCGGGATGAAGCCCTGGCGGCCTCGCGGGCGAAAGATGATTTCCTGGCGGCGTTGTCGCATGAGCTGCGCACCCCCCTGAATCCCATCCTGCTGCTCTCCAGCGATGCGGCGGATGATGAATCCCTGCCCGGGCATGTGCGGTCCGTCTTTGAGACCATCCGTAAAAATGTGGATTTGGAAGCCAGGCTGATTGATGACCTGCTGAACATCACCCGAATCAGCCGCGGTAAGATGGCGCTCGAACGGCTGCCGGTGGACATTCACACCGTGCTGACGGATGCGATGACCAATGTGGCCGCCGAGATCCATGCCAAGCATCTTTCCCTGCGGCAGCAATTGAAGGCCACGGGCCACACCGTTCTGGGCGATGCCGTGCGCTTGCAGCAGGTGTTTTGGAACGTGCTGAAGAACGCGGTCAAATTCACCCCTGAAGGTGGCTGCATCACGGTGACCACACGCACGATCCTGGAGGATGACGTCATCGAGATCGGCATCGTGGATACGGGCATCGGCATGACCCCGGCCGAACTGGAGCGGGTGTTCAATGCGTTTGCCCAGGGGGACCACGCCGGGGATGGCGGCTCACATCGCTTTGGCGGCCTGGGGCTGGGCCTCGCCATCAGCCAAATGCTTGTGCAAAGCCACTTTGGCCAGATCCAGGCCTGCAGCGAAGGTCCTGGTGAAGGGGCCATTTTCGTCATTCGGCTACCGCTTGTCCCGGACATTTGCCTCACTTTGAACACCCCGGATCCGGAGGAAAGAGCGGAAATCAGGTCTGGGACCTCCGTGCGGATTCTCTTGGTCGAGGATCACGAGCCCACCCGCACGGCCCTGGCGCATCTGCTGAAAAGGCGGAACTATTCGGTCAGCACAGCCGCCAGCCTGGAGGAGGCGCGCCAGATCTCCAAGGGAGAAAGCTTCGATTTGCTGATCTCAGATATCGGCCTGCCGGATGGCAACGGCTATGACCTAATGCAGGAGCTGGCAGACCGCCATTGCATGAAAGGCATCGCCCTAACTGGCTATGGCATGGACCGTGACATCGACCGCAGCACCGAAGCGGGTTTCGTGGCCCACTTGACCAAGCCTATTCAGGTGCAAACCTTGGAAGCAGCCATTCAGGTAGCTTTGTCGCCTTCTGCACGATGATGAAGCGCAAAAAGGAGCCCGTAGCCGAATAGAAGCGAACCATAGTTTACAGACTCAAATGCCGACCGCCTACCTCCTGTTCTCCGAGCGAAATGCCGTGGCCCGCCGGGCTGCAATGGACGGGATCGGGCGGGCTTATCCTCACCTATCGGTGAAGGAGGTCGCGGGTGTGGACGAGATCCTTTTGGATTCACCGTCCGCAGGCGGCTGCCTGCGCGTTCTCATCGAGCCGACGATGGAGGAGCTTGAACTGGCCCTGACGGCAGGCCAGGAAGACGGGCTGCCCCACGGGCCGGTCGTGGCTCTTGCCAGCACCCTTCACAGCAGCGCCCTGACTGTCATTCCTGAGGAAGACTGGCACGCTCCCCTGCTGGCCCAGGTTTTCCACGCCGCCGTGCAAAGGCACGAGTTGCTGCGAGAAAATGCCCGTCTGCGGGGAGATCTGATGACGTTTGCACGGCGCATCAGCCATGACCTGCGCACTCCCCTGAGCGGCATTTTTACCACGGCAGAGCTGTTGAAGGAAATCCTCTCAGACCATTCGGAAGAAGATGCCGCCCTGACCACGCCCCTTTACGATTCCACCCAGTTGGTTCTGAAATTGATCGAACGCACCAGCCAGGTGGCCCGGGCCACGGTGGAGCCCCAGCCCAAGGAACTGGCGGATGTGGGCCAGGTGGCCTGGGCAGGCCGCCAGACGGTGGAGCGCGCTGCCATGAAAATGGGGGTGCGCATGCAGGAGCCTAAAATTTGGCCGCTGGTCGCCTGTGTGCCGGCCTGGCTGCAGGTCGTCTGGGCCAATCTGCTGCAGCAGTCCGTGCAGCGAAGCCCCCAGGGCGGAACCGTCGAAATGCAGTGGAAGGAGCTGCCCGAGAGCTACGAATTCAGCGTGCAGGA
>DMMK01000675.1 GCA_003453085.1 Verrucomicrobiales bacterium | reverse complement strand
GCATGCGCAAAGGCCCGGCTGTCTGGCCTCGGCTGTTCTCCATCAGCTTCAGCAGCCGTTTGATTTCCGCATTGGCAGAATCTGCCAGCGCCGGATTGCTGGTGGCCAGCGCCCGGATGTTTTCCAAGTAGCTGTCCACGATGGGCTTTTGTGCGCTGGTGAGAGCTTCGTTGAGTGATTTTTTCAACGAATCGAGGGTAGGGCCTTCCGGGGCTGGGCTGGTGATGGTGGGGGCCTCTACCGTAGCAGGCAGCAGCCGCAGATTGCGCAGGCGGAGCAAATTGCCAGGATAGCCCATCGCCGAGGTCAGCCGTAGGGTCACCGGGCTGCGGGTGAAGTTGACGGGACCGATTTTCACCGCCTCGAAGGTCGTGTCGTCGTGGCTGAGTTTGATCTCAAAGGAGCGCCGATTTTCGGCAGCACCTGCGAGAAGGGAAACCTCCAAAAATTCGAACGCCGCTGTTTCCTGTGGCTGTGAACGACCAGGAACGAAAGTCCCGGGAAGGGATGGCAGCTCAACAAGGTTTGCCTCCAACTCCAGGTAGTATTTGCCGGGGGAGAGCCGCAAGTTCGACCACTCCGCCCCGCTGCCACCCGTGCGCCAACCGGTGATCAGATCCCCACGAGATTCGGCGGAGCCGATGAAACGGGCCTGGGCGGGCAGCAAAGGAAAGGCCAGGGACTGTGCCAGAGGTTCATCATTGGAGGGATACAGGGCCTTCAGTTCCGCCCGGCGCTGCTGCACCAGTCGGGCCTCTTCATAGTCGGCTGCTTCGGCCAGTTCCTGTTCCACTTTGGCAAGCGCACGCTCATATTGGTCGGTCAGCGTCTGCGAATCTGCCATGACCTGACGCAGGAAACCTGCACGTGTCACCGCCAGTGGGGCAGGGTCCGGCTTCTGGGCCATTGCCGTCCCCAAGCACAAGGCAACGACCGCCAGGAGGCGGATGCCAAAGAGAAAACTGGAAGGTCGGGCGTTCATCACTTGCTAGCTGGCACCAAATCGACGGCCAGCAGTTGCATCAAATTGTCTTTCAGGACGGTACGTGCCGTGATCTTCAGGGGGCCTGTGCCATCGGTGATTTTCAGCGTGCCGAGATTTTTTTCCTGAGGCCCCTTCAGCGTGGTTTCCACATCGGCCATCAGGCTGAAGCGGGTCTCTTGCACAGCCAGGGCGCCGCCTTCGAGGGGGGTGCAACGGTAGCGCAGCACCACCTCGTAACCCCCAGGCGGAAGGTTGTTCAGTTTCCATTCGGCCGTGGCACCGGGTTTTGCCCAGCCGGTGATGGCTCCACCATCCCGCCTAACGCCGGAAAGTTTGGCAGACTCCAGCGACAGGCGAATGCGGTCCGGCAGCATGCTGGAGCGGATGGATTGCTCGCGGGTTTGCAAAAGCAGCAGTTCTTTGTCGAGCCGTTCAAGTTCGGTCTCCAGTCGTTTGCGGAGATCGCGTGCCTCAATCGCTCCTGTGTAGTCGCGGGCTTCTGCGCGGCTTTTTTCCAGCAGGATCAGCTCTGAAAGGTGCTTTTTGAGAGGGGTCAGGCTGGTTTCCAGGATGTTGCGCTGAAAGCTCAGCCTCGCCAGATCCATGGTGCGCTTCGGGTCAGGCTCGGCACCGGGCACGACCGTGGGGGCGGCCAGCAGCGCCAGTCCGCCAAGCCACAGGCAAAAGCCGGATACAAGCGCGAGGTTCACAGAAGAGAGATTAGGGCAAAAACTATGCCGATTTTATCGAAAATCGGGCATGGCAATGTCCCTACCCAACCCAACGTCCGTGGAAAGGCGGGTGTTGTAGGCATGGGTGCCGAAGGGGGGCATCGTGAAAGAAAGAGGAGCTGTGCACCTTCTCCCGCCGTAATCAGTTTCACCTCCGCCATGAAGCTCCCCCTTTTGCTCACCGTCCTGTCCTTCGCCAGCCTTCAAGCCGCCGATTGGCCTCGTTTTCTTGGTCCCAACGGGGCGGCCGTGGTGGAAGAGGTTGCGGTGCCCACGACCTGGTCGCAGACGGAAAATCTGGCCTGGAAGAAAGATCTGCCGGGGCCCGGGTCGTCCAGCCCCATTGTGGTGGGGGACAAGGTGTTGGTCACTTTCTGGAGCGGCTATGGAGACAAGCCGGAGGCCAAGGATCCCAAAAAGCTTCAGCGCCATCTCCTTTGCCTGAATCTGGCGGATGGCTGCAAACGCTGGGAAGCCATCGTCGCTTCTTCGGCGGCAGAGGACCCCTATGAGGGGTTCATCACGGAGCATGGTTATGCCACCCACACCCCCGTCAGTGATGGTGAGCACGTGTATGTTTTCTTTGGCAAAAGCGGGGCTTATGCCTTTGATCTGGACGGCCAGCAGCTCTGGAAAGCCTCTTTAGGCACCGGCTCGGGAAGCCGTCGCTGGGGTTCCGGTGGCAGCCCCATTTTGTACAAGGACATGCTCATCGTGAATGCCACGGATGAGAGCCAGGCCCTCTACGCTCTGGATAAAAAGACCGGCAAGCAGCTTTGGAAGGCTGGGGGAGACAAGATTGATCTGGCCTATGGCACCCCTTCCATCATGGAATCAGGTGGTCGTACCGACCTCGTTTTTGCGATTGCCGATGAAGTTTGGGGGCTGAATCCGGACACTGGCAAGATGCGTTGGTTTGCCACCCATGGCCTGCCTGGGAACATCTCTCCCTGCCTCATCCAGGATGGCGACAAGGCCTATCTTTTTGGCGGTTACCCCACCCAGGGCAGTGCGGCGATCAAGCTGGGCGGGCAGGGGGATGTCACCTCCACCCACATTCTGTGGACCAGCAAGACCAGCTCCTATGTGCCGACTCCGGTACTGCACAAGGGCCACCTTTATGTCGTCAATGATCAGGGTTTTGCCATCTGCATGGATGCCAAGACGGGCCAGGACATCTACCGCGAACGGGTCATTGATACCGGGGGCGGTCGTGGCCGGGGCAAGCCCTTTTATGCTTCTCCGGTGCTCATCGGCGACCGTCTCTACTGTGTTTCACGCCGGGGCGGCACCTATGTCCTGTCGGCAAAACCTGTGTTTGAGCGCCTGGCCCATAACACATTGGCGGGGGATGAATCCCAGTTTCACGGCAGCCCGGCGGTTGTCGGGGATCGCCTGCTGTTGCGGAGTGAGAAGGCCCTCTACTGCATCCAGGACTCCAAGTAAAAGAGGCTTACGGCTGCCCCTCAGTCCATTCCGGTATCCGTCAGCCGCTGCAGTTGGCGCACCAGTTCTTTGACTTCGTGCGCCCCACGGATGTCGCTAAACTTCACTTCGATGCCGGCATTGGCCGCTGAAGAGAAGTCCACCGTGCCCAGCCCCAGCAGTCCCTTGAGGCCGCTTTCGTAGACATCAATGCTGCGTATGTCGCAGATACGTACCTCTCTGGAGCTGCGCCCCAGCAGGCCCCAGACCACCTCCACGCGTTCCTCCGTCACCAGGTAGGTGCGAGTCCCCCGTGCGATGCCGACCACCAGCAGCAGTGTCAGGGCCGCCATGCCGGTGATGGGGGCATAAATGGGCTCAATCTTCATCAGCATGGCCGTGGTGATGAAAAGCAGCAGGGCCAGAAACAGGGCTTTGCCCGCCCCCAGCCAGGATGGGTGGGACTCGTGCAGGATCAGTTCACCGGCAGGGGTGTAGCGGTCATTTGTGACGACTTCAGTCTCCTCTTCTTGGGCGGTGATGTCATCTTCGTCGGTGAGTTCTTCCTCATCACCGGGTGCATCGGCGCGGAATTCCCGGAACATGGGGCGGTCGATCCGTGCCCCGGCACTGGCCCTGGGGGCCCGCATGCCGCCGATCACATCTCCCACCGTGTGATCTCGCCCAGACACGGTATCTTCACACAGATCCCCGCGTGCCAGGGATCCTCGTTCCACAAGAAGAAACAAATCTTCCTTGGACAACAATCCCGGAAAAGCCGGATGATCGTGCAGACGGTAGCGCATGAATGGGAAAAGCCGCCGCAGTCTTAAAGGAAAGAGCGTGAGATGCAAAAGACAAAGGCTGGGTGGTGATGTATTTGATGAGGGTGATGGACGTCTTCATTCCGGCGAGCTGAAAAGGCCTCGCTTTGATTCAGGGGCAGTTGAGCGGGCTTGCGCGACGTAATCAGTGGTGATACGGCACATCATACTCATGGACTTGCTTCACTTGCGCGCAGACTTCCCCATCCTCGATCAGGAGGTGCATGGGCATCCGCTGGTGTACTTTGACAATGCGGCCAGCAGCCAAAAGCCACGTCAGGTCATCGAGACCCTGGTCCGCTATTACCAGCAGGACAATGCCAACGTCCATCGCGGGCTGCATGAACTCAGCATGCGGGCGACGGATGCCTTTGAAGCCACGCGGAAAAAGATCGCCCGCTTCATCGGTGCTGCCCGCGAGGAGGAAATCATTTATACCCGTGGGACCACGGAGGGCATCAATCTGGTGGCCCAGGTCTGGGCTGCGCAGTTTCTGAAACCCGGAGATGTCATCCTGCTCACAGGCATGGAACATCACAGCAACCTTGTGCCCTGGCAGTTGGCGGCCAAGCGCAGCGGTGCGGTTTTAAGGCACATCCCTGTTCAGGAAGATGGCACGCTGGATCTCGTTGCGGCGGAGCCGTTGTTCGATGCGCAGGTCAAGGTCTTTGCCTGTGTCCATATTTCAAATTCTCTGGGCACGGTGAATCCAGTGCGCGAACTCTGCGCCAAGGCCCGTGCCCTGGGTGCGATGACTCTGGTGGACGGAGCCCAGGCCGTGGGGCACATCCCGGTGGATGTGCAGGCCATCGGTTGCGATTTTTACGCTTTTTCCGGCCACAAGATGTGCGCTCCCACGGGCATCGGGGCCCTGTATGGGCGGTATGAATTGCTGGAGCAAATGGAGCCCTGGCAAGGGGGGGGCGAAATGATCACGACGGTGACGCTCGAAACCTCTGCCTACAAGGCCCCGCCGGCCAAGTTCGAAGCAGGCACGCCTAACATTGCCGATGTCATCGGGCTGGGCGCTGCGATTGATTACCTGGAGTCCGTGGGTCTGGAAAACATCCAGGCACATGGGATGGAGCTGACCGAGTATGCCTATCAGCGCATGTCTGATCTGCCAGGCATCCGCATTCTGGGGCCGCAGCAGCCACGCGCCTCCCTCATCGCTTTTGCTCTGGCCTGCGCCCATCCACATGATCTGGTGGAGTATGCCAACACGTACGGCCTGGCCCTGCGTGGGGGGCATCACTGCACGCAGCCGCTGATGAAACGTTTCAAGCTGCCGGGCACCAGCCGTGCCAGTTTCTATTTTTACAACACCCGCGCCGAGGTGGACCGGATGATGGACATCCTGCACCAGGCGGTTAAATTTTTCTCCTGATGGCCCTCTCTGACGAACTGCGCGACCTGTACCAGCAGGTCATCCTCGACCACTCCAAAAATCCCCGCAATCACGGTGAACTCACCGGTGACTGTGTGCATGTCCATGGCGACAACCCGACCTGCGGGGACGAGATCGACATGTGGGTGAAATTTGGCCCGGAAGGGCAGGTGGAGGACATCAAGTTCACCGGCCAGGGCTGTGCCATCAGCCAGGCCAGCGCCTCCATGATGACGGTGAAGATCAAAGGATCCGAAGGGGCCAAGGCCCGTTCCATGCTGGAAGACTTCCGCCATGTGGTGCTGGGTGATGCGCCTGTGAAGGACGAGGATGCTCTGGGCGAACTCATCCTTTTGGAAGGGGTGCAAAAGTTCCCTCAGCGGGTCAAATGTGCGATGCTCGGCTGGCGTGCGCTTGAGCAGGCGATGGGCGAGCAGCAGAAGCAGGACGTCTGAAAGTCACAATAGGGTGTCAATACAACGCATCTGCACGCAAGGGATGCGGCCCTCGGTGACGTACATTGGGGGCATGTTTCATTTCTCGCGTTTTCTTGTCACTGCCGTCCTGGGACTCATCGTTGGCGGCTCTTTCGCCAAAGAGCCCTTCAAGCCCAATCTCGGCCCCGACCTTCCCAGCATCCAAGTGACCTGCGGGGAGGTGACGGTGATGCTGCGTCAGGCCTCCCAGTGGACACCTGGCCGTCTTGACTTTCGAGGCTCGGCCATGACGACGGAACGCAGCGCTTACGGCACGGTCTTTTCCTTTCCAGATGTCGGTTTCATCGGCACAGGGCATTTGGAAAATGAGCCGGAGCCCTTGCAGTCACTGGCCTTCATTCTGGATGGTCAGTCTGTGGCCAATCCCACCGCCGAGATGAAAGGCAGCACGTTCCGTTTTGAGCGCAGGTCGCGCGTGCGCCAGTTTGATCTCACCTGCATTCTGGAGATTCGGGACAACCGTCTTTACGAGACCACCACCGTTCACACGGATGAGGCTCAGCCGCTCAAGCTGGTGTATCATTTCATGCATGCCTGGGCACCGACGGTTTCGGCCTTCATCGCCGGAAGGGATGCGAACCCGGGTCAAGTGATGACCGGAGTCCTGAATGACGATGCGGCCCTGGCGCGGAAGTTTTACATCAATGAGCCTGTGGATTGGATGTCCGTCTATGAACCGAAGAGCAGCCAGTATGGGGTGTCGCGCCTGCTGGAGACACCACCCCAGGGAAAGCCGATCTCCATGATCTGGAATGTGCCGGGCAGTTACCGGAAGTATTATCTGAAGAGCTTCACCAATGAGACGGTGCCTGCGGGTTTCACGGGCACTTGGAAAATGGTCACCACCTTTGGGGCTGCCCCTGAGGCTGAATGGGAAGCGGCTGCACGCAAGACCGCAGCGGATTTGGGCAAGCCGTGATGGCTGAGGGCGTGAGGCTGCTGTCCGGTCTTGCTTGAGATTTGCGGCCATCGCTTGCACCTTGCCCGCCAGATCTGCCATGCCCGAACTTCCTGAAGTCGAAACCACCCTCCGCGGCGTCTCCCCCTACCTCGTTGGCCGCAGCATTCGGGAGGTCATCGTCCGGGACTCCCGGCTTCGCTGGCCGGTGCCGGAGACGGTGCATGAGCTGGAAGGGCAGCGCATCACCGCTGGCCAGCGCCGGGGAAAGTACCTGCTTTTCACCTCAGCCAAAGGAACGCTGCTGCTGCATCTGGGCATGTCCGGAAGCCTGCGGGTGACGGACCCCGACACTCCGTGGCGGAAACATGATCACTTTGCCCTGACGACAGACCGTGGAATGCAGATCCGTCTGCATGATCCACGGCGTTTCGGGGCGGCCCTGTTTATTCATGGGGATCCGTTGTTGCATCCTTTGTTAGCCGAACTGGGGCCGGAGCCGCTTTCGGACGACTTCACAGTCGCTCTGTTGAAAACGCAGTGTGGTGGGCGCAGTGCGCCGGTGAAGGCGGTCATTATGGACAGCCATGTCGTTGTCGGAGTGGGCAACATCTATGCCTGCGAGGCGCTGTTCCTGGCCGGCATTTCACCCCGGCGCTCGGCGCATACC
>DMMK01000692.1 GCA_003453085.1 Verrucomicrobiales bacterium | reverse complement strand
AAGGCTCAGCGCCCTGGTCATCGTCACCACCTTTGTCGGCTTCTGGCTAAGAGCCGGTACCTCGCTCGATGGCTGGCTGCTTTTCCACACCATCCTCGGCAGCAGCCTCGCCGCCTTTGGTGCGGGGGTTTTCAATCAGCTCATGGAGATCGAGCCCGACTCCCGCATGACCCGCACGGCCGACCGTCCCCTGCCCTCGGGCCGCATCAGTCCAAGCGCTGCCTTTGGCATCGGCTGGCTGCTCAGTGCCTTTGCCCTCATTCACCTCGTCGCCAAGGTAAACTTCGAAGCCGCCGCCCTCACGGCCCTCACCCTGGCCACCTACCTTTTTGTCTATACGCCGCTGAAAAGGCAGTCCCCAACCAATACCCTCGTCGGGGCCGTCTCCGGGGCCCTGCCGCCTCTCATCGGTTGGGCCGGGGCCGCCGGGCAGCTTCCACGGGAAGACGCCTACGTACGCTGGGAACTTCTCTGGGAACCTGGGGCCATCTATCTCTTCGCCCTGCTCTTCCTCTGGCAGCTCCCTCATTTCCTGGCCATCAACTGGATGTATCGCGATGAATACCGCCGGGGTGGTTTTGTCATGCTGGCCAATGATGACGATGAAGGCGTGCGCACTTCCAAGCACGCCCTGGCCTACTCCATCGCCACACTGCTGCTCATGTTTTACCCCGTGCAGCAGGGCCTCGTCGTCACCTGGATTTTCCTGCCCCTGTCCCTGGCCCTCGCTGGCTGGCTGTGCAAACTGGCCCTCGATTTCCAAAAGAATCCCGAGCGTGCCTCCGCCCGTAAGCTTTTCTTCTGCACCCTCATGTATCTGCCCGGCATCCTCATCATCTCCTCCATCGCCTGGAAGCGGGCCTGATGCCCCGATTTTAAAAGCCCCTCCTCCCTTTCCGAACCATGTCCCAGCTCACCTCCGACCCCAAACCCTCGCTCACTCCCTGGGCCATCTGGATCCCCATCATTTTCGCCGTGCTCGGTGTGGTGGTGTTCTACAACTACCTGATCGCAATGCAGGACCAGGCGAAGAGCGAAGATAAAAACCGCCCAGCCATCCTGGGCCGCCTGGAGCGCGATTTGGAGCTGACCGAGCGCGACGGCCGCAAGGTCCACCTCGATGAATTGCGCGGCAAGGTCCTGCTGACGTCCTGGGTTTACACCCGCTGCCCGCGCGGCTGTGCTGGCGTCATCGCCAAGCTGAAGAAGCTTCAGGAAGAGTACAAAGACAATCCGAACGTCCACTTCATCTCCTTCACCCTGGATCCTGAAGACACCCCGGAAATGATGCAGAAATTTGCCCGTGGCATCAACGTCCAAGACACCGATCCCTGGTGGTTCGTGAATGGAGCCAAGGATGAAGTGCGCAACTACATGACCCAGTTCATGAAATTCCGCCCCGTGCAGGATCTGCCTGAGGCTGACCGCCTGTCCCCGGATGACAAGTACATCCACGACCTTCGCGTCGCCCTGGTGGACCACAAAGGCCACGTACGCGGCACCCAGTACGATCTCATGAATGCCGACCCCCAGTTCGGCGACTACTTCGAAGCCCAGCTCCGCAAGGATCTGAACTTCATCCTCAAGGAAAAGGAACAGGGCAAGTAACAGCCTCGCTTTTTCAAAACCATAAACCTCACCGCCCGATGACTGTTTACGACCTGCCCCCGATCAATGCCACCCTGAATGCCTGTGCCACGGTATTCATCATTCTGGGCCTCATCTTCATCAAGGTTGGCAACAAAAAGGCGCACATCGTCTGCATGGCTACAGCGCTGACTTTCTCAGCCGTGTTCCTTGGCTGCTATCTGTATTATCACTTCCATGTGCTGCATGTGAAGTTCGCCGGTACAGGGAGCATCAAGACCTTCTATTATGGGCTGCTCATCACCCATGTCTTTTTGGCCATCGTCAACTTGCCCATGATCATCATGACGGTCATCCCGGCACTCCGACAACGCTTTGACAAACATAAGCGTCTCGCCAAATGGACCGCCCCCATCTGGCTCTATGTCTCCATCACAGGCGTCATCGTTTACATGATGTGCTATCAGTGGTACGGCCCGCCGATTCGTTCCTAAATGAGCATGAGGCTGGCCACGAGAGCCAGCCGGCATTCAAGCGAATGACACGATAATATCTCTTGCGTGCCTCTAGGTCGCACGCTGGACTCAAGGGCATGGCTCAAAACCTCGATGCCCTCCGTCTGGCCCTACAACATTCTCCCGACAATGTGCCCCTGCTGCTGATCTACGCCGCAGGCTGCATGGAAGAATTGCTGCATGACGAGGCCGAGACCGCCTACAACAGCGTCCTCAAACTCGACGCAGACAATGCGGAAGCCCGCACCGGTCTGGCCCAGGTGGCACTGCTGCAAGGGCGTCATTCCGAAGCCGCCGTGCGCGCCGAGCAATTGATCGCCAACAAGCCTGACTTTGCCCCCGGTTACCTGTTGCTCGCCCGCATTCTGGTCACCGAAGGCGAACTCGGCCGCGCCCGCAGCCTCTATGACAAAGCCTTGGCCCTGAACCCTTCTCTCTCCGATCCGGGTCTGGAGAAGGACCTTCGCAACATCAAGCCCAGCGATGATGAAACTGGCAGCCGCAAACGCGCCGGCCTCGCCTCCAATGGCGACTACGTAGAGGCTGATGAAGAAGACGACGAGGATGAAGAAGACAGCCAGCCACGCGGCGGCTCCGCCTTTGACCTGGGCCTCGCCGACTTTGAAAAACCCAAGCTGAACTTCAGCAGCGTCGGCGGCATGGAGGCTCTGAAAGAAGAGATCCGCATGAAGATCATGTACCCGCTTCAGCATGCGGAACTGTTCAAAGCCTACGACAAAAAAGTCGGTGGTGGAGTCCTTCTCTATGGCCCTCCGGGCTGCGGCAAAACCCTCATCAGCAAAGCCACCGCTGGTGAGATCAAGGCCAATTTCATCGCCCTCGGCCTGCATCAGATCCTCGACATGTGGATCGGCAACTCCGAGAAGAATATGCATGAGGTCTTCGAGCTGGCGCGCAAGAACGCGCCCTGCGTACTCTTCTTTGATGAAGTGGACGCCCTGGCCGCTGACCGTCGGGATCTACGCCAGAGCGCGGGGCGCAATCTCATCAACCAGTTCCTTTCCGAGATGGACGGCGCGGACTCCCAAAACGATGGTGTCCTGATTCTCGGTGCGACCAATGCCCCCTGGCACATTGACCCCGCCTTCCGCCGTCCGGGCCGTTTTGACCGCACGCTGTTTGTGCCGCCACCGGATGAACCGGGCCGCGCCTCCATCATTGAGGTGATGGCAGAGAAAAAGCCCATCGGCGAATTGGATCCGCGTGCCCTGGCCAAGAAGACCCCTGACTTTTCCGGGGCCGATCTGAAGGCTGTCTTCGACCTCGCCACCGAGGAAGTTTTGACCGAAGTCATGCGCACTGGCAAGGTGGTGCCCCTGACCACCAAGGAACTGATCAAGGCGGCAGGCCGCCATAAACCGACCACGAAGGCCTGGTTTGAGAGCGCCAAAAACTACGCCATGTACTCGAATCAAAGCGGGTTCTATGACGATGTGCTGAAGTACCTCGGGCTCCTCAAACGCTAGCACCTCATGTCCGATTACGAAGCCACCAACGCCAGCACGCACTTCGCCCGCGGCCGCCTTTTGCAGACGCAGCACCGCTTCACGGATGCCGTGAAATGCTACCGGCAGGCGCTGGAGCTGGATCCCAATCACTCCCCCAGTTATGTCATGCTGGCGCTGTGCTGGCTTAATGATGACAGCACCGTGGCGAATGCCGTGGATGCTGCCCAGCGGGCCGTGGGATTGGAGCCTGAAGATCCCTTCGCCCATGGAGTCTTGGCCCTGACATTGAACGCCAAGGCCAAGGATGGCCAGACAAGCGCCATTCAAGACGCGCTGAAGCATGCCGATGCAGCCACCTCCATTGATCCCGACAGTGACTTCGCCCATGCGGTCACCGCCCGTATCCATCTGCGGCTGCGCGACTACCCGCAGGCGGAAGCCTCGGCGCGCAAAGCCCTGCAACTGGATACGGAGAACACCATGGCCGCCGAGGTCCTCTCGGCAGCCCTGCTGATGCAGAAGAAGGATCAGGATCATCAAAGCCTGATTGATTACCAGCTCCAACGTGACCCCGATGATGACAGCGCCCACACGAGCGCTGGCTGGCAGGCGCTGATGCAGGGAGACCATAAACGTGCCAACCAGCATTTCATGGAAGCCCTGAGGCTCAGCCCCATGAGCGAAAGCGCGCGCATGGGCCTGGTGGAATCCTTCCGTGCACGTTCATCTGTCTATCGGCTGCAGCTTCGCTTTGCCCATTTCATGAACCAGTTCACCGAAGGCCGGCAGAACATGATCATGATCGGTGGTTTTGTAGCCTACAAGGTGGTCAGCACCCTGCTCAAAGATGTGTCTCCAATCCTCAGTTCGCTGGTGATCGGGGCTTGGTTGCTGTTCGCACTCTGGTCGCATCTGGCGCGCGGGTTCAGCTCCTTCTTTCTTGTCATGGACCGCTTTGCCAGACAGGCTTTGCGGCCACGGGAATACTGGGAAGGCGTCGTCGTTGGTGGGCTGATCTTTGCCTCGCTGGGTGCGTTAGTGATGGGTTATGTGTGGCAGATTGAGGCGGGCAGCTACTCCGCCCTGATCTTCCTTCTGGCCGCCGTCGCCAATGCAGCAGCCTTCACCAATGACCATCACCTGGGCCGCTACCTTTACGCTATCGCAGCGGGCATCGCCGGCTTTGGCGCTCTCTACACCGCCACGGCTATCTTTGGCAGAATCGCCCTGCCCTCAGCCGAGTTGTTTGGTGTTACCGCCCTGCTCATCGGCGTGGTGGTAAGCTGGCTGAGGCCTTTCCGCGTGATGTATGCCTGAGTAGCCTAACCATTAATTTGGCAAAACCGCTCAGGGCAGCTTCATCAGGTAGGCGAAGAAGTCCTTCAGGTCGGCATCGCTCATGCCGATGGTGAGGGACTCGGGCATGAGGGAGACAGGGGAGGCTTCGAGTTTCTCGATCTCCGGTTGTTTCACGGGAGTCTTGTTACCCGCGATGTCCTTGAGCACGATTCCGCTGGCGTCCTGGGCATCCATGATGCCGGTGAGCATCTGGCCGTTCTTCAGCTTGACGATGTAGTTGCCGAAACCTTCGCGGATCTCCAGGCTGGGGTTGAAGATGTTGTCGAGCCAGAAGTCGGGGTTGGCGCGGTCGTAACCGGTGAGTTCCGGGCCGATGATGTTGCCTTCACCGAAGAGCTTGTGGCAGATGGCGCAGCGGGCCATGAACTGAAGCTTGCCTTTGTCGGCATCCCCCAGGCCAGTTTTGATGACGGCCTTGATGCGCGCCATTTCCTTTTCCTTGGCTTCAGTCGGCCCGGTCATGAGAAGGCCTTTCCAATGCTTCTCGATGGCCGCATCCATTTCAGGATCCTTGTAAAGGCTGAGCTGCCGAGCGGTATCTATGGTGATGTGTTTGGGCTGCACCTTGCCATCGTTGACAAAGTTGACCAGCAGGAGTGCCCATTCCTTGCGGCCCGCCAAGGTGCGCAGGGCATCCTCACGCAGGGCTTTGTCCCCGGCGATTTGGGCCTCATAACCGGTGAGCAGGGCTTCGGGAATGCGGCGGTCGTCAAACTTCGCCGCCGCCTGCAGGATGCCGCGTTTCAGGCTGGGAGCATTGGCCCCGCCTTTCAGAATGGCCACCATCGGGGCCACGGATTCCTGTTTGCCCAGCTCCGCGAGGGTTTTGGCGATGGAGATGCGCTGGGCATTCGAGGCTTTGGAGTCAGAGAGGAGCTTGAGCGCGTCCTTGAGGGCAGCGGCATTGCCCGTGCGCAGAGCCAAGGCCAGATTGCCTCCGGACTGCTTGGCCATGTAGTCATTCAGAGCCTTGGACAGGCTGTCTGGCAGCGGAGGCATTTCAGCGCCTTCAAAAGCCGCCGCGATGCCTGCGATGATCTTGCCGCGAACAGCATCATCTGGAGCCAGAGTGAGCAGGTCTGAGCAGGATTGCAGATTCTCTGCACCACCCGCGAGTGCGTAACGTTTGGCCAATTTCTCCGCGAGGTGATTGCGGAAGGCAGTCGTTTTCATCATCGCTGCATCGGCTTTGAGGAAGGCGAAAACGGCCTCCCGCTCTTTCTCGGCCTTGGATTCCAAGGCCCACCAAGCCAGCAAAGGAAGGTGACCGCTGATGTCTTCTTCGCCTTCAACGGCCCAGAGCAAGGGCAGTGCGTCAGAAGCTTTCAGGCGTTTGGCGGATGCGAGAATTTGCGCCCGCACCTCCAAGTTCTTCTCGGTTTTAGCGAGGCCGGCCAGGGTTTCGGATCCACGGCGTTGTTCACCCAGGATTTTCACGGCCCAGCGGCGGACATAAGGATCGGCAGCGCCTAACAAAGAGTCCACCAAGGCCTCATCCGCAGCGCCTAGCATGTCCAGCGTCCACAAGGCATCCAGGGCATAGGCATCGGACGTTTTGACCTGGGTGACGAGGCGGTCTTTCAGTTCGGCCAGCCCACGCCAGCCGATCTCCAGGGCGGCCTGTTTACGGAACCATTCGTTGGTGTGGCTGAGGCGGCCGAGCAGTTCTTCAGGGGAAGCCTTGGCCAGATCAAAGGGCTTCAGCTTGGGGGTGCCAGCAGCAGGGCGCACGCGATAGATGCGGCCACTGGTCTTGTGCCAGTCATCCACCGGGCTGACGTGGCTGAGGCGTGTGTCATACCAGTCGGCCATGTAAAAACCGCCATCGGGGCCAACGCCTGCCCAGACCGGACGGAACCAGCGGTCGGGGGAGCTCATCAAATTCTCCTCGTCCTTGGTGCGGAAAGTGGAGCCATCAGGGGAGCGCTCGCTGACATAGACGACATTGGCCAGGGAGTTTGGCGCGATGATCTTGCCCTCGTAGTCGCTGCCGAGCAGACCGCCTTCATAGATCGCGAAGGCCTGGGGGAAACGTTTGTTGTCCCCTTCATGCTTCATGTGCTCGAACCAGCCGAAGGCGTATGGGTTGGTCAGCGGACCGTGTTTGCCCCAGCCTTTGATGCCGTAGCTGCCCTGCTCATAGTGCATGCCCCGAGTGCTGCCGTTGTTGGTGCCGGAGAAAACCCGACCTTTGCTGTCAATGTCCAGGCTGAAGGTGTTACCGCCGCCCTCGGCGTAGATTTCGAAGAGCTTTTTGTTAGGATGATAACGCCAGATGCACTGACCTTCCCACTTCACATTTTTGGTGTTGGCGCTGCTGATGTTACCGGTGGTGGTGCTGCCATTGGCCCCGTACAGCCAGCCATCGAGGCCCCACTGAAGATTGGTGGCCACGGCATGGGTATCTTCCAAGCCAAATCCGGTGAGTTCCACCTCAGGGTCGCCATCGGGCAGACCATCCTGATTGGCATCGGGATAACTGAGCAGGTAAGGCGGATTCAGTACCCAGATGCGGCCCATGCCAGGCAGGGCGGCGCTGGCGATATTCAGGCCGGTGATCACGTCCGTGTGCTTGTCGAAAGCGCCATCGCCATCGGTGTCTTCAAAGACGGTGATCTTGTCCGCGCCCTTTTCACCACGCGGAGGCGGCAGAGGCACCTTGTCAAACTTGGCGCGCAGGTGCTGGTCGTAACTGACGATCTTCAACCCCGCCGGAAACTGATACTGACGATACTGAGTGACCCACATGCGGCCTTTGGAGTCCCAACTGGCGTAGAGTGGCTGCTCCACGGCAGGTTCCGAGGCCATGAGATCCACCGCCACATCGCTGCGGGTGGTGAATTTCTTCACGGCATCTAGAGGAGGGGTGGGCGGGGTGTCATCCGCCATCACTCCACGGCCTTTGCGCGTCTCCATGATCTTTTTGACCTCCTCATTACCGGCCACGGCCCCGGGCTGCTGCGCAGAAACGGGCAGGCTGAAGCCAAGCAAGGCGGGGAGGAGAGAGTGCGCGAAAAAGTCATGACAGATAGAACAGAGAAGACGGGAGGGTTTCCTGCGGGCTTGTGGCGGGTTGGCGTATTCCTGTGACTTGAGGTGTTGGCGGAAGATGGAACGAAGCAGCTTTCACCCGTGGTCCTTTCGCTTCGCGGCTTCGCAACCCAGCAAGCGGGGAGAGGGGAAGGCGTATTGGGGCGGATATGGTTTAAGACCGAAGCATGGCAGTTGAAGGGAGTGAATGGAGCAAGGGGGCTTCGAGGCTCCAGATGCTGCACTCGGAGAGTGCAGGGTACTGTACTATTCGCGTGAGCCGGGAGTGATCTTGAGTTCGACCTCCTTGCCTTCGCGGATGACGGTGA
>DMMK01000709.1 GCA_003453085.1 Verrucomicrobiales bacterium | reverse complement strand
CCCCAGGCTCGCGCCATCGGCCTGAATCCAAACCTGCTTTACTACATCCTGCTGGCCGTCCTGGCGACCACCATCGTCGCTTCACTCCAGGCCGTGGGCATCATCCTCGTCGTGGCCATGCTCATCACCCCCGGCTGCACCGCCCGGCTGCTGACGGATCGTTTCGACTGGATGCTCACCCTCGCGGCCGCCTCCTCCGTGCTGGCGAGCTGCCTGGGCGTTTACGTGAGTTTTTTCATCAATGGCTCCACCGGTGCCTGCATCGTGCTGGCCCAGGCCCTGTTTTTCGTCCTGGCCTTCATTTTTGCGCCCCGGCACGGATTGATCGCCAGCCGGAGGGGACTTCGGGGCAGGGAGGCCTGAATCTGGCCATCCTTCCCCAGAAGCGTGAAACATAAAACAATCGCTTGCCAGATGCGCCCCGGCAGTGCAGAATGGCGGCCCGTTTCACAAGAACGGAACCACACTCCTGAGTAGCTCAGCGGTAGAGCGGGTGGCTGTTAACCACTAGGTCGTAGGTTCGAACCCTACCTCAGGAGCCATAAAAATAACACACGGCAGTGTAGCTCAGTGGTAGAGCAGAGGACTCATAAGCCTTTGGTCGGCGGTTCAAATCCGCCCTCTGCCACCACCTTGAAAATCAAGGGGAGACAAAAGGCAGGAAAACGAGCCGGATCACCTCAAGCGGGAACACTGCGTGATGGCATCATCGGAGCATTTTTGTGGAAAGTACAGCAGCCTTGCCAAGGGCTGGCGAATGGAACTCCGACGGAGTGGTGAGACCGATGACCCAAAGTGGGTCCGAGGGGAAAGACGAGAAGCTGTCCTGTGCAGCGGCGGCAAAGCTCTCGTGCTGTCTGTCATGCGCAGGAGAGGTGACCCGGACACAGATCCATGGTAGAATGGGTGGGAACAGCAGGTGTTATCACATTGCATTGTTTGTTAGGCTTGGGCGATGCCAAGGCGCGAACATGAAGTGTGAAAAAACTGTAACCTGTTGATCGTCAATTTCGTCACGCTAATCACATCGCTAAAGGCTTTCAGGGTGCTTTGTATGGCGGCTCGTGACTATGAGCCCCCCAAGAACTTCGATCGCTGCTGAAACCCGTGTGTGCCTTGCCTTCTGGCTGGCGATGGCAGTCCTTCTGGCTTTGCTGCCATCATCTTCGGTGGCTCAGGATCTGCCGCCGCCGCCATCCACGCAGTTTGGCACTTTGCAGATCCGCCAGAATGACAATCTGAACACGACCACCTCGATCACGATGTCCCGTGGCCCTGGCAGTACGCTGCGCTGGGAGCCGGTGACTTTTGCCTCCAACCGTGGGGATTACGGCATCAGCTTTCTCAATGAGAACGATTTTACCTCTGGCACCCTGATCGCTTCCGTGTCTGAGAATGGCCGCGACAACAGTTCCGTGGGCGATGCCTTTGGCACTTTTTATGCCACCGTTTCAGTGGCTACGGCGACGGGGACGGATCCTCCTACCGCTTATTTCTTCGCCATGGCGCGGGCCGCGCAGGGCTCGGAAGTCAATGCGAACGTCTCTTTTGGTTACTTCCCTTATGACAAGTGGCTGGGGGGCACGGGCTGGATCGGCGACCGCGGCAATGGTCTGCCGCTGAACCGTTTCAATGGCAGTGCAGGCTTGGGTCTCAGTGCCAACCTCGTTGACATCGGTTCTGGGGTGACTCAGTTGGATCTGCGCACGGTGGATCCCACCGCCACGCCTGCCAATGGCATCGTGCTGGTGAACCATGCTAAGAATGAGGACAATTACGCCTCCTCCGTGGTGCAGAATGACGAAATTACGGGGGAGCCGGTCAACTGGCGTCTTCACATCCGTGACAACGGTACCAGTAGCCCGAACCTCGCTCGTCCTGAGACGGAGCAAGACCCTGTGACCTTTGTCTATTTGCCGGTGAACAAGGTGGGCACGGATGGCTTGCTGGCGCTGGGCCGTGTGAACAATGATGCAACCACCGATGTTGCTGGGGGTGTTTTTCAGATTGAAAGGAGCGTTGTTGACGGTGTCACTGTTGACGGGCGGTGGTATCTGAAGATTACCGGAGGCAGCCCGGCCACAGGGACGCTGCTCATCAGTCCCGAAGGCGGTGCCTTAAACAACATGGACAACATCGTGTCCTATCAGTGGGATGCGGCGAACAGCCGGTATGTGATCGAGAGCCGGGACATCATCAATGACGCGACTCTGCCCGTGCTCCAGGGCGGCGCAGCCCCTGGAGAGGACATGTTTAGCTTTGCATTTTTTGCCGCTCCTGTCCTGCCTGAAGTGTTTTTGACCTCACCGACGGAAGGGCAGGTCTATACCAGCCCTGCTACCTTCGCTGTGACGGCCAATGCCTCTGACTTTAATGGCAATGTGGCCCAGGTGGAGTTCTTCCGGAACGGTACCTACATCGGGGTGGATACTGAGGCCCCTTATTCCGTCCAGGAGACAGATCTTGCCGGTGGCCGTTATATTTATACGGCACGCGCCACGGACAATGACGGCCTGGCTCCGCGCAGTTCGCCTGTGACGGCGGTGGTGCAGATGGATCCGGTCAACCCCCCGATTCAAACGGCATTGTTCTTCGACGGCTTGGTGGAGCATGTGGCGACCAATCCGTCTCCGCAACTGGGAGTGGGTGGCCCTCCAACTAAAGGGCTGACGCTCGAATGCTGGTTCCGTAAGGAGGGTCTTGGGGCCACGGCCAGTTCCGGCGTGGGCGGGATTGTGGTGCAGCCGCTTTTTGCCAAGGGGCGCGGTGAGTCCGACAACAACAACACGGATACAAACTATCTGGTAGGCATCACTCAGGATGGCCTGCTGTGCGCCGACTTCGAGGCTTTCCCCACACCGGGAGTGGTCGCTGGCGGGGCAAACTTCCCGATCTTCGGTACGCATGAGCCTGTTCAGGATGGGCGCTGGTACCACGCGGCGGTGACTTACGATGGCGAAGCTGGTGGCTGGAAGCTCTTTTTGGATGGTGTGCAAGTCGCCACCCGCAGCACCCCCCCTGGGGCCATGCCGCGTTATGACAGCAATCACCGGTTCGCCATTGGGGCGGCGTTGAACACAGCCGGCCAGCGCGCAGGCTCCTTCTTTGGGGCCATCGATGAGGTGCGTGTGTGGAACTATGCCCGCAGTGCGGCAGACATTGCTTCGACGAAAGATTCCTCGGTGGTTACCGCAGCCGGTCTGGTTGGGCGTTTCGGTCTGGATGAAGCCACAGGTGCCAATGTCACCAGTTCGGTGGATGGCCTTGTCGGCCAGGTGAGAGGCCCAGTGGATGGAGATGGCCTGCCAGTCGCAGGCTGGCAGCCGCTGTGGGTGGCCGGCGCACCACTGACCAATCAGGCCCCTTCACTGGTGCTGAACACGCCCAAGTCTAACCAAGTATTTCGCAGTGAAACGCCGATCCTGATCTCCGCCACCGCAGGTGACCTGGACGGCAATGTCGTGAAGGTGGAGTTCTTTGATGACGAAACCAAGCTGGCCGAGCTGGCTGGCGCACCTTATCAGTTCCTGTGGTCCGGAGCCCAGGCTGGTACGCGTGTGATCCGTGCTGTTGCCACCGATGACGACGGCGCCGTCGCTGCGCAAATGGTGAACATCACCGTCATCACGCCTTCAGACCTTCTGCTGACGGAGTTGCATTCGAATCCTTCTGGCACTGCTCCTGTGGGTGTGGGTGACTACTGGGAACTGACCAATTTTGGCTCCACCACCATCTCCCTGGCGGGATACACTTGGCATGATTCCGGTCGCAACCGCAATGCCGCTCTTGCCTGGGCTTTCCCCGAAGGCACCAGCATCGCTCCTGGTGAATCGGTGGTCTTCACTCCGGCAGATCCCGGCCTGTTCAGAACTTGGTGGGGCCTTCCACCGACCACCCGCGTCCTACAGTCTGTTGGGGCTCCTGGCTTGGGTCTGAATGATGGCGTTGTGCTTTACGACAGTGCCGGTGCCGAAGTCTTTTACTTCAGTTATGCCGCAGGCGGGTTCACCCGTTCCAATGGTCAGCCATCCCTCGGGGGCCATGCGGGCGCTTCGGCCGGTGGTTCGGCGACGGAAGCCTTGGTTTGGGATCCAAACTCGGGTCGTGGATTGCCTCGTTACATGGCCGCCAGTTCAGGCGTGAACGGCGGCGTTCAGGCCTCCACGGGAACCGATGTGGGTTCCCCCGGTGGCTCCGGTGGCACAGGCGTGGATCCTGCGACATTGCTGCTGCTGAAGGTCGCACCTGCGGCCTTCAGTGAAGGAGCAGGCGCGGCTGCCGCTGTCGGGACCGTCGAGCGTTATGGCGATTTGGCGGCTGATCTCACCGTCCAGCTCGTTTCTGGCGATGCTTCTGAAGTGACCGTGCCAGTGTCCGTAGTCATTCCAGCCGGGCAGTCTGCCGCTTCCTTCGATGTCAGCGCCGTGAATGACGTCCTCGCAGATGGCACCCAGCAGGTTTTGCTGACTGCAACGGCTTCGGGCGTGTCCCTGGCCTCTGCCACCCTCTCCGTCCAAGACGATGGCGACGTGGCCCCGCCCACACTCTTTGTTACCGAGATTCACTCCAGCCCTTCGGATGCTCTCGGCGCAGCAGACTATTGGGAACTGACCAATCACGGAACAGCCGCAGTCAACCTGAGTGGCTTCACTTGGGATGATGAAAGCCGCTCTTTTGCGGAAGGCCAGCTTTGGGCATTCCCGAACGGAACCAGTATCGCTGCGGGCGAGTCCATCATCATCACCACGGCAGATCCGGCAGCTTTCCGCACTTGGTGGGGGCTGGAGCCCACCGTACAGGTCGTGCAGACGGTGGATGCTCCTGGGCTGGGCCAGAACGATGGCATTGCCTTGTTTGATAACACAGGCCGTGAACTGTTTTTTGTTAGCTACGCAGCGCAGGGCTTCCTGAGGCCCGATGGCTCGGCTGCACTGGGCGGTCACGCGGGTGTCTCGGGTGGCGGTGCCACGACGGACGCGCTTGTCTGGGATGTGCCTTCGGGCGTCATCTCGCCTCGTTACGTGTCGGCTCGTGTCGGCATTTATCAGGCTTTCCAGGCACCGGGTGCGACCGACATCGGTTCCCCTGGCCGTGGTGCCGCCACCGTGCCTGTGTCATTCACCCTACAGCTCTTGCACTTCTCGGATGCGCAGGGCAGCTTGCTGGCCCCGCAAACAGCCCCGAACCTTGCCGCCCTGGTGGATGCCTTTGATCAGGACTACGCGAACACCCTGATCGTCTCCGGTGGCGACAGCTTCCTGCCTGGCTCCTTCCTCAGCGCCGGGGCAGATCCCGCGCTTAATGCCGTGACCTCCGTCGCCGCCACCGCCACCGGCCGCCCGGACCTCGCCATCCACAACCTCATCGGCGTGGAAGCCGCCATCCTCGGCCACCACGAATGGGACCTCGGCTCCGCCGTCCTGGCCAATGCCCTGCAGCCCGCCGGGGCCTGGGTAGGTGCCCAGTTCCCACTGCTGTCCCTGAACCTCGACTTTAGCGCCGACAGCCAACTCTCCGGGCTGGTGACCGCCATCCCGCTGGACACCGACGACAGCCTCGTGCCGGAAGCTTCCGCCGTGAAGGGCCGCCTAGTGCCCGTAACCGTGGTGAACAAAGGCGGTGAAAAAATCGGCCTGATCGGCGTCACCACCCAACTGCTGGCCTCGCTGACCAGCCTGGAAGGCACCGTGGTCAAAGGCGGCAACACCGTGAACCTCGACGTCCTCGCCGCCCAGATCCAGCCCAGCATCAACGAGTTGAGCAGCGAAGGCGTCAGCAAGATCGTGCTGCTGTCCCACCTCAACGACCTAGCCCTGGAACGCGCCCTGGCCGTGAAACTGGCCGACGTGGACATCATCGTGGCCGCCGGATCCGAAACCCGCCTGGGCGACAGCGACGACACCGCCGTGACCTTCCCCGGCCATGAAGCGACCTTTGAAGACAGCTACCCGCTGCTGGCCGAAGACCGCAACGGCACCCCGCTGCTCATCGTCAATACCGACAGCGAATACAGCTACCTGGGCCGCCTGGTGGTGGACTTCGACCTGGAAGGAAGGCTGATCACCAGCTCCCTGCCGGACCGCCTGCCAGAAAACGGTGCCTTTGCCGCGACGGCAGCCAATGTGGCCGCCGCCTGGGGCGTGGCCGAGGCGAACCTCGCAACAACAGCCTTTGCCGCCGGAACCAAAGGGGCGCAGGTGAAGCAGGTGACCGATGCCGTGCAGGCCGTGATGACAGCGAAGGACAGCATCGTGTATGGCTACAGCGCCGTGTACCTGGAAGGAGCAGCGCCGAGCGTGCGCAGCCAGGAAACGAACCTGGGGAACCTGGTGACCGATGCCAACCAGCAGGCCGTGAGAGAGATCGTGGGAGGGAGCGAAGCCATCGTATCGCTCAAGAACGCCGGAGGCATCACAGGTCCGGTGGGATCAATCAACGGCCAGGGAGGCATGGCCGAAAAAGGCCCGACGCTGGCCAATGCAGCCGTCGGCAAACCAGCCGGAGCGATCTCAAAGCTGGACATCGAAAACGCGCTGAGAGGGAACCAGAAGCTGATGGTGTTTGAAACGACCCCAGCAGGGCTGAAGGCGATCCTGGAACACAGCGTGTCGCAGGGAACCAATCAGGCGCAGTTCCCACAGTTGGGCGGAGTGCAGTTCGCGTGGGATCCAGACCTGACGGTGGGATCACGGGTGCTGTCGATCGCACTGCTGAAGGATGACGGGAGCGCCGGGACACCGATTTACAAGGCCGGGAACCTGGGGAGCGGAATGCTGCCGGGAGCGCCAGCGGTGATCCAGGTGGTGACGCTCAACGGGCTGGCGAACGGAGAAGCTGGCTACCCGATGAAAGCGAACGGAGAAAACTTCCGGTATGTGCTGGGAGGCGGAACGCTGGGAGCGGTGGTGTCCGAAGGACTGGACTTTACAGCAGTCGCCCAGGTGCCGGTCAATGGACTGAGCGAGCAGGAAGCGTTGGCGGAGCATGTGCAGACCCGACATGGGAACCTGGCGCAGGCCTACCGAGTGGAAGAGAGCGGAGCGCAGCAGGACACAAGGACGCAGAACGTGAACGTGCGGGCGGATACAGTGCCACCGGTGACGGGAGCTGACAGCGATGGCGACGGCCTCACCGATATCGAGGAAATCATGCTTGGGGGAAATCCCACCACACGTCTTCGGGTGGGTGAACGGGTGAATTTGAACCTGGGTCTGTATGCTCAGGCTGGCCAGACGCTGAAGATGGTGGGTCGCCTGCCGCCCGGACTAACATTCAATGCAACTACGGGTCGTCTCACAGGTGTGCTCGGTGGAACCGCCGCTTTTTATGATCTGCAATTGCAGGTGCTGGTCGGCGGCAAGATCGTCAAGACGATCATTGTGCCTCTGGTGGTGGAGGCCTTCCCGGCACGTCTGCTCGGTAGCTATGAAGCTTTGCTGGAAACGGCCACGGATCTTCCTCAGGGCATCGTGCGGGTGACGGTGACGCAGTCGGGACTGTGGTCTGCCACACTGGATCTGCGCGGCACAGCTCGCCGCTCCTCGAAGGGAAGTTTTGAACTGATGTCGGGCAGCCGTCAGGTGAGTCTGCCGATGGTTTTCAAGAGCAGCCGCACCACGCCGGAAGTCACGGTACAGATGATTCTGGACATTGACAGCCCGCAGGTGACTGGCACGCATGCTGGCACAGCTTCCAATGGCGCTGTGCGTGGCATGCGCATGGCCACCTTCGGGGCCAGCCCTCCGACGACTCGCCGCATGAATGTGGTGCTGGATGCTGGCACCCAGGATGGTGTGGCCTATCCGGCTGGCCTAGGCTGGGCCAAAGGCACGGTGACCAACAAGGGTGCCGTGAACCTGGCGGGCGAATTGGGCGATGGACAGAAGATGACGCTCTCCCTGCGTCTGGGTGTGACTGGCCAGTCCCTGGCCTGGGTTCAGCCTTACAAGAACAAGGTGGACTCTTACTTTGGCGGTGTGTTGCCTGTGCCCAATGTTGGCCAGCCTGCGGCCATGACACCGGCTTTAGAGTCCGGCACCATCTGGTTCAAAGCGGCAGATGCCAAGGAGTTGAGCTATGACGCAGGCTTTGCAGCCCCGCTGCCTGTCAGTGTCATCGCCACTGCTTTCGATCCTGTGAAAACCGCAGTGGAACTTGAGACGCTGTTAGGCCTGACGGCTTCGACCTTGAAAGTGGAAATCGAGGGCGCGGGCCTGAGTAGCAGCACCGGTGTGCCGATCGTTTTGCCCACTGCCTTCAAACTGGCCACGACCTTCGCGCTGACGACCTTTGCTCCGGTCAATGGTCCCCCTGTCCCATGGACAGGCAAGATTAACAAAGCCGACGGCGGCCTCACCGGCACGTTCACGCTGCCAGCCAGTGCAAACACCCTCCCAGGCAAGGCGGCTGCGACAGGCATCCTCCTCCGTGGCCTGACGGATGGCACTGTCGGCGGCGGCATCGTCCGTGTGCCTGTGCCTGGCAAGAAAGGGCAATTCCGAACCGCGTCCCTGCTGCTGCAACGCTGATCCTTTGCTGACCACCAACCCTTTATTGAATCTCCTGAAAGATGAAAGTTAGATCCCCCCTTCTCCTGGTGCTGTTCAGCCTCGCTGCCTTGCCCTTGTCCAGTGCTGTGGCACAGACAACCCAAGTCGGCACCATTCTGGTGCAGCAAAACGATGGCGGCGATACCGCTGCTTCAGTGACACCGACACGATCTGCCGGCAGTTCCTCCTTTTTTAATGTTAGCAGCCGCAACCGTGGCGAATATTTCTTGCAGTTCGAGAACCCAGACAACGTCGCTGCAGGTACTCTTGTCACTTCCATTGCAGAGAATGGGCGCAACAACACCGCCTTCGGCGATACCCTCGGCCTCTTCTATGCCACCTCCAGTGCGGAAATTTCCGGAACCCGTTTCATTGTCTCTGTCAATGACAGTGCGCGTCAGGGGGAAGTGAACATTAATGCCGCCGCCGGCTTCTTCCCGTATAGTCGCTGGCTCGGGGGATTTGCCCGTAATGCGGCGGGGACCAACGGCGGGCCGACCAACCAGTTGCGTTCTCATGCGAGCATCCGCCTGGGGACGGAATTTCGCACGCTGGGCACCGGTGTGTTCCTTTTGGACCTCCAGTCTCCTGCCGCAGGGGGGTATTCTCCTTTGAATGGTGTGCTGCTGGTCGCGCATGCTAAAGATGAAGCCAACTACGCCACTTCCCGCGCCAATCCGGATGGTACCTTCAATCTTTATGTGCGTGGCAACGATGCCTCGAGCATTCCCAATGAGCAGGACCCGATTTCTTTTGTTTACCTGCCCACCACCTCACTCAATACCGATGGTCTGATCGCTCTCGGTCGGGTGAACAGCAATGCCACGACCGACGTGCTGGCTGGACCTGCCCAAATTACCAAAGGCCCCACCGGGCGCTGGTACCTGAAGATTGATGGACACAGCCCTGAGACGGGGACGCTTCTCATCAGCGCCGAAGGTGGAGCGGCCAACAACATCGACAATATCGTCAGCTATCAGTGGGATGCAGCGAACAACCGCTACATCATTGAAAGCCGGGACATTCAACCTGCTGCCAATGGCGACCCACGCCCGCCGCCACCTCTGCCTGGTCTTCAGAACGGTGCGGCAACGGAAGACATGTTCAGTTTTGCCTTCTTTCGTGCGCTCAAGGCTCCCTCTGTTTCCATCAAGGCTCCTCACGAAGGAGACTCCCGGGTGACTCCGGCTACCTTCACGGTAGAAGCCGAAGCCACCGATGAAGATGACGGCATCAGCCGGGTTGAGTTTTTGATCAATGGTGTGCTGGCAGCTACGGATACCACGGCCCCTTTCGAGCTGCCCCAGAATGCTCTGCCTGCTGGCAGCTATCGTTACACGGCACGTGCTGTGGATATCAACGGCCTCACGGCCAGTGCCACCGTGCAGATGTCTGTCACCTTGGATCCCAACGTGCCTGTGGCCAACTCGGCTCTGTGGTTTGACGGCGTCAATGATCACGTGACCTTGGGCACGGCGCCAGAGCTTGGCGTGGGAGGCCCTCCTTCCAATGGCTTCACCCTGGAGTGCTGGTTCCGCAAGGAAGGCCAAGGCGTGGTGGCGGGTGGCCTGGGGAACTTGTTGCCTCTCATCAGCAAAGGTCGCGGCCAGGCGGACAACAGCACGCTGGACATCAACTATGGTTTGGGCCTGACCGCAGGTGGTCTTTTGAGCGCTCAGTTTGAAGCCTTCCCGGTCAATGGGGTCGCAGGCGGGGCCGACTTCTCGGCGACAGCCACACATACGCCGGTGGTGGACGGTCAATGGCATCACGCTGCCGTCACCTACAATGGCACGACGGGCACCTGGGAATTCTACCTGGATGGTGCACCCGCAGGCACTGTGGTGGGCACCCCCGGGGCACTGCCTCGGTATGACAGCATTCAGCCTTTTGGCATCGCCACCGCCTTCGCTTCGGATGGTGTGCCTCAGGGTGCTTTTCCTGGCGTGATTGATGAGGTGCGCATTTGGAACTATGCCCGCTCGGCCACGGACATCCTCAGCCATCGCGATGCATTCGTTCTGGATGCTGGTGGACTGGTAGGCCGGCTAGGCCTGGATGATGGTCGCGGCGCTCAGACTTCCAGCAGCGCGGGCAAACGCACCCGTGGCACTCTGGTGAATGGCCCTGTGTGGGTCAATGGTGCCCCCATGATTGGGCAGGCCCCTCAGGTCGCCCTGACTCGGCCACTCGCAGGAGACCGCTTCCTGCCTGGCACATCCGTTTTCCTGGCTGCGGCTGCTGCCGATGTGGATGGCAACGTGACGAAAGTCGAGTTCTTCGAAGGGTCTAACAAACTTGGCGAAGTGACCACCTCACCGTTCGTGTTTGAGTGGACTGCTGTTGCAGCTGGGTCTTATTCCCTCACCGCCGTGGCGACTGATGCCTCTGGCCTGGTAACGACCTCCGATGTCGTGGTGGTGCAGGTGGCAGATGTGTCTCCTTTCATCATCTCTGAAGTGCAGTCCAGCCAGTCCGCCACGGCCCCGGTCGGGGCAGGGGACTATTGGGAGCTGACCAATGCTGGCGCAGCGCCTATCTCACTGTCCGGATACCGCTGGGACGATTCCCGCCGCAGCTTTACCACAGCACTGGCCTGGGCCATCCCCGCTGACACCACCGTCGCCGCCGGTGAATCGGTGATTTTCACGAAGGCAGATCCTGCCACATTCCGCGCTTGGTGGGGCCTTCAGCCGACGGTGCAGGTGATCCAGAGCCTTGGCGCTCCAGATCTGGATGCCAATGACAGCATCACCCTCTACGACAGTGTCGGCACGGTGGTAACTTCCCTGTCCTATGCTCAGTCGGGGTTCAATCGCAGCAACGGTCTGCCTTCACTCGGCGGACATGCAGGTGAATCCGCAGGCGGTGCGGCAACGGCAGCGCTGGTTTGGGAAGCAGCTTCCGGATTCATCCAGCCTCGTTATGCCTTTGCAGGCGCAGGCACCAACGGTGGCGTCACCGCAGTCACAGGTAACGATGTCGGTTCCCCTGGCAATGGTGGCGGCCCTGTGCAGGAACCTGCGGTGGTCCTCTCTCTGGCCATCGCTCCAAAGGTCTTCCTAGAAAGCTCTGTCAATCCGGCGTCGGTTGGAACTCTGTTCCGCAGTGGCGATACCACGGCTGCTCTGGAAGTCTCCCTTCTTTCCAGTGACGTCTCCGAAGTCACAGTGCCAGCACTCGTGACAATTCCTGCAGGCCAGGCGTCAGTGACCTTTGCGGTGACGGCGGTGAACGATTTCCTCGTGGATGCTGCGCAGACCATTCAGGTCTCCGCCCTGGCTCCAGGTGCCACCTTGGCCCGGCAGGAACTGACCGTCCTGGATGATGGCGATCTGCCACCGCCCGATCTGCGTGTGACTGAAGTCCAGTCCAGCCAGTCCCCAGAAGCCCCGGCGGGTGCAGCAGATTACTGGGAGCTGACCAACTTCAGCAACCGCGTGGTGTCTCTGGAGAGTTATACCTGGGATGACAGCCGCCGCGATGTGACTGCGGCCCAGGCCTGGAAGCTCCCTGCGGGCATCACCATGGCTATCGGTGAATCCGTCATCATCACCACCGCAGATCCGGCGGCCTTCCGCGCCTGGTGGGGCCTGGCCCCGACGGTGCAGGTCCTCCAGACACCCGGCGCGCCCACCCTGGATGCCGATGACAGCATCACCCTTTACACGGAGAGCCAGGTGGAAGTCTTTACTTTTGGTTATGCTGCCAATGCCTTCACCCGCACCTTTGGCCTGCCTTCCTTGGGTGGCCAGGCAGGGCCCTCGGCAGGGGCTGCCAGCGATTTCATCGCCCTGGTTTATGACCCTGCTTCCGCCGCGCAGGCACCGCGTTATCTGGCAGCCAATGGCTACCGACTCGGCGGCCGTTTCGCCGCTGTCGGCACGGATGTCGGCTCTCCCGGTGTCATCAATGGCGCGTCGGTCACCCCACCTGCACCTGCCATCACCACCCGTGGGCCTTTGCAGTTCACGCATGTGTCCACCGTGCCCTTGGCCGGTTCTGAAATCTCCGCCTATGACGCCGCCAGCAAGCGCCTCTTTGTCACCAGCAATGTCGGCTTGCAGATCCTGGCGATGAATGATCCCGCCTTCCCGGTGAATCTGGGCACGGTCAATTTCACCCAGGCTCCTTTCAATCTCAGCTCCACCGACATTACCAGCGTCACCGTGCGCAATGGCGTGGTGGCTGTGGCTGTGCCGAATGCCGTCAAGGATCAGCCTGGCCGCGTCGTCTTCCTCAATGCCGCCAGTGGCGCAATGCTCAGCATCGTGACCGTCGGCGTGCTTCCAGACATGATCACCTTCACGCCCAACGGGGCCCGGGTTCTCACCGCCAATGAAGGCGAAATGCAAAACGGTGGTGCGGATATCGCTCCAGGCTCAGTTTCCATCATCGAAGTCGCTGGTGGTTTCGCCGCCCCGACCGTGACCACCGTGGGCTTCACGGCCTTTGATGCCCAGGCTGCCGCGCTGAAGGCTGCTGGCGTCCGGATTTTTGAAAACCCTCCCGGCTCCGGCACTCTGCGCCTGCCCTCTCTCGATTTCGAGCCAGAATACATCGCCGTGGCTCCAGACAATCTCACCGCCATGGTGGTCTTGCAGGAAGCCAATGCGGTGGCCATTCTGGATCTGACTGCCAAGGCCTTCACTTCCATCAGACCTCTGGGCGAAAAAGACTTCAGCACCCTGCTGGCCGATTTCAGTGACCGCGATGCCGAAGGCGGCAGCACTGGTGCCAACCTCCTGACCACGGGCAATCCAGTCTTCGGCCTTTATATGCCCGATGCCATCACCGCTTTCCAGGCCAACGGCCAAACCTATTATGTGACCGCGAATGAAGGCGACGATCGCGATGACTTCCAGACGGAAACCATCCGCGTGGGCGCAGGCGGTTACATCCTCGATCCCACCGTGTTTCCGAATGCCGCAGAGCTGAAGGCTAACAACAAGTTGGGTCGCCTCACGGTGTCCAATTCGGCGGGCCTTCGCGGTGACACCGACAATGATGGCGATGTGGATCGCATCCTGGCTTACGGCGGACGTTCCATCTCCATCCTGAATGCGGCGGGCGAAATCGTCTATGACAGTGCAGATCTCATGGAGCGCTTGGTCTCCAGCCTCGGCGAACCTTGGCTTGACGATGGTCGCAGTGACAACAAGGCCGCAGAGCCCGAAGGCGTGGCCATCGGTGAAATCGAAGGCCGCCTGTATGCCTTCGTTGGTCTGGAGCGCGCCCGTGGCGTGATGGTCTTTGACATCACGGATCCCGCCCGCGTCGCCCAGGCAGGGTTTGTCAGCCTGCCATCAGATATGAATCCTGAAGGCATCACCTTCATCACAGGTGCCCAGTCACCGAATGGCCAGCCCATGATCGCTGTCACCAATGAGACGAGTAATACGCTCAGCCTCTTCAACGTCAGCCGTTACACCCTACAGCTCTTGCACTT
>DMMK01000211.1 GCA_003453085.1 Verrucomicrobiales bacterium | reverse complement strand
CCGCTGATGAGTGCTTCCTCACCGGCACTGCCGCAGAGGTCATCCCGGCTGTCCAGTATGACCGCCGCCCCATCGGCGACGGCAAGCCCGGCAAGCTGACCACCGAGATCATCAAAAATTTCAAGGTCCTGGCCAACTCCACAGGCACCCCGGTTCCATACGCCTAAGCGCGCGTCCGTTCATGGCTTCCAAGGTCAAGGAGCGCCCCTCCTTGACCTTTCTCCGGCACTCAGCACCTCTCCCGCATGCAAGAATACCACCGCCTGCTCCAAAAGGTGCTCACTCACGGCAGCTACCGTGAAGACCGCACAGGCACCGGCGCGTATTCCGTATTTGGCGAACAAAGCCGTTACGACCTCAGCGCAGGTTTCCCCGTGGTCACCACGAAAAAGCTGCACCTGCGCAGCATCATCCACGAGCTCCTCTGGTTCCTCGCCGGTGATACCAACATCCGCTACCTCCAGGAAAATAAAGTCTCCATCTGGGACGAATGGGCGGATGAAAACGGCGACCTCGGGCCTGTCTATGGCGCGCAGTGGCGTCGCTGGCAAGGTGCCCCGGAGGCCGCCCCCGTGGATCAGATCACCCAACTCATCGAAGGTATCCGCAAAAATCCCTACAGCCGTCGCCACATCGTCAGCGCCTGGAATGTCGCCGTGGTGGATCAGATGGCCTTGCCCCCCTGCCATTGCCTGTTCCAGTTTTTTGTCGCGGAAGGCAAGCTGAGCTGCCAGCTCTATCAGCGCAGTGCCGACCTCTTCCTCGGCGTGCCTTTCAACATCGCCAGCTATGCCCTGCTGACGATGATGGTCGCTCAGGTCTGCGACCTGCAGCCAGGCGAATTCGTCCACACCTTTGGCGATCTCCACCTCTACAAAAATCACCTCGACCAGGCCAAGGAACAGCTCTCCCGCGAGCCACGCCCGCTGCCAGTCATGAAGCTGAACCCGGAGGTCAAAGACCTCTTCGCCTTCCGCTACGAAGATTTCACCCTGGAAGGGTACGATCCCCACCCGGCCATCAAGGCCCCCATTGCGGTCTGATCCACGAATCAGACCGGCTCTCAAAGCGAGTCATCACTGCATCGGCAGCTTCAGGGTCTTGCGCTCCATCCCGCGCAGGAGGGAAATCTCCACCTCGTCGCCTAACAAACGTTTCTGCAAAAGATGCCCCAGCAGGCGGCTTTCCGTCATGCGGTCCTTCAGCCCGTCGCATTCGACGATGACATCCTCCTTCTG
Source organism: Verrucomicrobiales bacterium (assembly GCA_003453085.1). Taxonomy (GTDB): domain Bacteria; phylum Verrucomicrobiota; class Verrucomicrobiia; order Verrucomicrobiales; family Verrucomicrobiaceae; genus Prosthecobacter. The sequence goes on along the minus strand of DMMK01000211.1, from coordinate 3,665 downwards.
AAACCCCGTTTTCTTCGCCAGGGCATGCTTCCCATACATGCCCAGCCCTTTCACAAAGAGCGCCATCCCGTCCTTGCCCAGACCGCGTGCCAGCCGCTCCTCATCGGTCAGATCCACCAGCACCATCCCGCCCGTCGCCATGCCCCGCATCGGCCAGGCCCCTGCCCTGCCCGAATTGTCCGCGCCATGTTTCCACCCGGCAGGCAGCGCCACTTTCACCGGCATTTCCTGGCCGCCCCGGTTCACCACCATCTCCAGCGCCGTCTCCTCCACATCGTCGGTGCGGTGCAGCACCCAGCTCACATCCGCCATGGAGACCAGCGGCTGGCCAGCCACACTGGCCAGCGTATCACCCGTTTTCACTCCCGCCGCCTCGGCCATGGAATTCGTCGCCACCGCCGTCACCTCCCCCACGGGGTCAGCCGCCAGCGTCAGCCCCAGCGTCTCCGGGGAGGGCATGGGATAGACCCACTCCGTCGGGATCGGCTCCTTCTTTTCACGATACGAAGCCCGCAGCGAATCCCCCAGCATGTGGCAGTGGATGCAGCTCTGCATCACCTTCCCGTCCCAATTTAGATGGGACTGGTACCGCCCGGCAAGATTCGGCATGTCCAAAGGATTCACAAAGGGCAGCGGTGCCCCCTGCTTGCCCGCCAGTTGCGCCTTGTTGCCAGGGTAGCCCGCATGAATCTTCAGGGCCGCTTCCAGCGATCGCTTGTAGCCAGAGATCGTTGTGTCCGCCGAGTTTTTCTGGTGCGTCCAGGAGCCGTAACGGCCATACACCGTGCCGTCTCCATTGAAAAAAAGCGTGGAGAAGGACAGGTCAAAATCAAACTGAAACTTGGTTAGGTCCAGCGCATTCGCATTGATCACCCGCACGCACACAAACTGGTCCAGCAGCGGGGCCAGTTCATCCCCCTGCATCAGCACCGCACTGTCCAGCCCCATGCAGGATAGGCAGGGCACGCAGCGCAGCACCACCAGCAGCGGTTTCCCCGTCAGCTTTGCCTGCCGGAAGCCGCTCTCGATGTCATTGTAAGCCCAGCGTTTGTCATTCTCCATCGCCGCACGGTCCGCCCTCACCGCCCCCTCACGGTCCTTCACCGTGGCTGCATAACCCCAACCGCACAGCAGTAGCCCCGCAAGGATGAATGATTTCATCCGGCGATGCTGGCAAAATCACTACCTAACCGCAAGTCTGGAATTCAACGAGCCAGCTTGCCTATCTCCGCCTCCGTCAGCACGCGCGAAAACAGCATGAATTCATCCATCGTGCCGCTGAAGTTGCGGATGGCCATCCGGTCAATTCGACTACCGTCATTCCAATTGCCCAAATCGGCCACCCCCAGACTCACAGGGAAAACATTCGCCCTCGCCACACGCGCGGCCAAGTCCCCGTTCACATAATGGCGCACCTCCTTCGCCACGGGATCAATCACCGTCGCCAGATGCATCCATTGCCCGAACCGTTCCGGAGTAAACAAAGAGGGCGTATCATGGTCCCTCGATGGCTTCCCGTCACGCCCAGCAATGCCCAGGCGCAGCTTGCCCTCACGGGTGATCTGCCAGTGAATGCCCCCATTCACATACCCTTCGGCCATGAACAGTGAATTGTAGGCCCGGTCCAGCCCATGCACCCGCACCCAGGCGCTCAGCGTCAGCGCCTCATGGTCACCGGGCACGCTCAGCCTCACCCGGTCGCTCACATTGCGAAATTCCAGGGCCCGTTTGCCCGGCCACCGTCCCTCCGTCCAGGCACAGCCCACGATGCTTCCTGCGGGCACCTGAGGCGCACGGCTCGCCAGATTCCGCAGGCTGCGTGTATCACTGCGATCTTGAAAATCCAGCCGCATCAGCAGGGCAGAGTCCTCATTCCACATCGCGCTGCGGGACAGCCAGGTCTCAAACGCCAACCGCTGCGATTCAGCGGTGCGCTCATCCACCGACCCCAGCGAGGCAAAGGCCGCCTGGTTTGCCAGGATGTCACGTGTGCCTTTTCCCAACGTCATCCCCTGGCCTTCACGCAGCGGTTTCATGGCTGCGCCAGAGGCATGCAGCTCCACCTCGCCTTTGAAGACATGCAGCTCCGCCGCCGTCGCATTCAGGTCCAGGCCAAAGTCCGTGCCCAAGTCCACAATCGTGCCTTTCGGCGTATCAATGCGGAAGCCTTTGGCCTGGGGTGGCACATGCGCGCTCAGCTTTCCTGCCGAACAAAAAGCTTCGCTGGGAGACACCAGACGGAAAGCGGCCGGACCTTCTAGAGTGACTCGTGCCCCCTGGTAAAATTCGATCTCCGCCAGCCCTGACTTCAGCCGCAGCCAGCCAGGCGTCAGTGGGCTGCCCGGCGCATGAGGGGTGCCATCCCATTCCAGGTTCACCCCACGGGCCAGCACGGCCACCGCCGCGGTCATGTCCTCATCATCTTCCAGGCTGGCCGGGGGAGCTAGCAACCAAGTCGCCGCCAGGGTGAGGCAGGCCGCCAGCGCCGCCACCGAGGTCAGCGTAGTGTAGCTGAAACGCACTCCGCTCCTCGGCTTCGCAGGCTCAGGAATGAGGGCTGGCACGACGTTGCTGGCCTTCATCTCACGCAGCATCGCATCCGTCGAAAGCTGCGCCAGCAGGCTTTCAGAAAGCTTGCCCGCCTCCGGCTTTTGCAAAAGATCCAGCAATGCCGCGGCCTCCGCCTCCGTCAGGCTGTCCTCCAGATAGCGCTGCATCAGCACCTCAGGATCATAGGTTGGCTCAGACATGGGCGGCACCTCCCTGCTGGATCTGGCGCTGGATGCATTCCCGCAGTTTCTCCCTCACGCGAGAAAGTGCCCGGCAGACCGTGTCCGCCTTCATCTCCAATTGCTCGGCGATCTGCGGTGTGGACACATCGCTGTAATAATACATCTGGATGAGGTCGCGGCTCTTCTCCGGCAGCTTTTGCAGGCAGCCCCGCAGCAACCCCACCTCCTCCTCATAGCGCGGCGGCAGTTCGCTCTCCTCCGCCAGCAGACGGATGTGATCGGCCAGCTTTTGCACCACCTCAGGCCGCTGGCGCGTGCGGTCACGCCACAGCCGCATCGCCACATGCCGCGTCATCGTGGCCAGCAGCGGGCGCAGATCATTCTCCAGATCCCATCGCTGCTCCTTGGCCATGAACTCCAGAAACACCTGCTGGGCGATGTCCTCCATCAGCCCCGGCCAGGGAGCATACTTCAGCGCCACCCCCTTCACAAAATCGTGATGGGTGAGAAAGATCTGGGCGGCCCGAGTCTCCTGTGTGTTCATGCTTCCTCATTATCTCACACCAGCCGCCAAAACCGGACAAGAAAGTACGCCCTCATCCGTTCGAAATGACAGAAGGACAGACATGATCATGAAAAGCTTGCGGGCCAGGACGCGATCCGGCATTTCTTGAACGGCTGATTTTCTCATTTAAAGCGACCATGCCTCCTCACGATCCATCCGACGATTTCAGCCAATTGCCCACGGCGGATGGAAACACACCCCATAGCCACGCTCAGCAGCCCCCGGCACGTCGCCAGCAGACCCGCATCGGTCCGCGTTCCACTGCAGCTTCCGCCGAGGCCCCGCCAGTAGAAGAACCAGCCGCTCCCCTCACGGACGAATGGCAGGAGCTGCTTCAAAGCCCCAGCCCAGCTCCCTCTACATTTGGC
>DMMK01000499.1 GCA_003453085.1 Verrucomicrobiales bacterium | reverse complement strand
CTGGCGTGCCTGCCGCCATGGTTATCAAGGAAGACTTGGGCTCCGGCCTGGTGTGGGGGCCGGTGTTCCTCTCCATGATGCTCGTCGGCAGCATTCCTTTCCGCTACCTCATCACGCTGGTGCTGGGGGCCCTCTGCGTCATCCCGCTGATCTATTTCTTTGTGCTGAAGCCTTACCAGCAGGCCCGTATTGACACCACCTGGTACCTCCTGACCAATCAGATGGAAAAGGTGGATACCCGGGGTGATGGCTGGGTGCCGAACTTTGTGCAGACAGCCGTGGCCTCGGCCGGCTTTGAGGGCAAAGGCCCTATGTCCGAAAAAGTGCCGGACCAACGCAGCATCCATCGCAATTTCTTCCCCGAAGCTGAAGCCTTCAGCGACTTCATCTTCAGCGTGATCTGCGAGGAATTCGGTTTCCGCGGGGCCGTACTGCTGCTCACCGGCATCGCCTTGCTCCTGATCCAGGGGATCTTCATGGCCTTTTACTCCCGAGATCAGGTGGGGCGATTGCTCGTGGTGGGGGTGGTGACGATGTTCTTTGCGCACACCTTCCAAAATGCCGGCATGAACCTCTGCATGCTTCCGGTGATCGGCCTGCCCATGCCCTTTATCAGCTACGGGGGCACCTTCATGATCGTCACGCTTTTCCTCGTAGGCATGATGCAGAGCGTCTGGGTGCACCGGAACATTTCCCCCGTGAGGAAAAAGACCGTCGGCGGGCGTGAAATCCGCGACGATGATGATGAAGATTGAGGCAGCCCCATCCTCCCAGGCGTAAATCCAGCCCATGTCCATTGCCACCCGTCGAGGCGACCAGGGGGAGACCGATCTCCTCTTTGGCCAGCGCACCTCCAAGTCCCACCCTCGTGTCCACGCCCTCGGGGCGGTGGATGAACTCAATGCCGCACTCGGTCCCCTGCGCATCGCGGCCCTGAAGCCAGAGACCCGGGAGATCGTGGAAAAGGTGCAGCCCCTGCTCATCAGCCTGATGGGGGAACTGGCCACCCCGCCAGGACTGGAGGAAAAGTATGCGGCCACGCACAAGCCTTTCGAAACAGCTCACGTGCTCTGGCTGGATGAGTGGGTGGCCAAGCTGGAAGCGGGCGGTGCTCTGCAATTCAAAGGCTGGGCCCTGCCCGGTGAAGCCGGGGTGATGAGCGGTGCCTATGCCGACCTCGCCCGCACCGCCTGCCGCCGTGCCGAGAGGCATGTGGTGGACCTCTTGGGCACAGACCAGGAAGTGCCTAACCAAGAGGTGGTCCGTTTTTTAAACCGACTGGCCGATGTGCTGTGGCTGCTGGCTCGCTGGGAAGAACGGCAGGTAAACTGACTCGAAGACTGTGCAGGCTACTCTTGGGGACTACTTCGAGCCGATGCGCCACAGGTGGCTTTCCGTGCGAATGAGGAAGTCATCCTCGATCACCGCGTAGGAGGCCAGGGAGCGTTCGGCGAGGTCGTTCTTTGCCAGGATGCGGAAGGTCTTGCCGGGCTGGACAATGACGCCGAGGCCCTTTTCATCCTGGAGGTAGAGTTTGCCATCGGCATGCAGGATGGAGGCGCTGATGGGGCCGGTGCAGCGCTCCTGGTAATGAACGGTGCCCGTCTTGGCATCGGCGCAGGTGAGCACGCCGTTGTCGGCTACGAAGTAGATCTCCTCCCCCACGATGACCATGCTGGGATTGTGCGGGACGAACTTCTCGATCTTCCAGGCGATGTGAGTGTCGGTGACATCCCCTTTGCCATCGGCGCGAATGGCGAGGGCGACAGGCTTGTTATAACCCGTGCCGATGTAGATCATGCCATTGGCAAACAAAGGGCGCGGAACGACGGAGTAACCCTGGTCATAACGCGCCTTCCAGATTTCCGTACCCGTCAGCGGATCCAGGGCATTCACCACCCCGCTGCCTGCACTGATGAGCTGGCGCTGGCCATTGACTTCGATCACCAGCGGCGTGCTGAAAGAGAACTTGTTCTTGGCATCGCTGACGCGGGCAAACTTCCAGACTTGGGCACCGGTGGTTTTATCCAGGGCGATCACGGCGGGATCAGTCTCGGCATCGGCATTGAAGATGAACAAGCCACCTTCGATGACAGGGCTGCCACCATTGCCATGCACCGGCTTGTAGCCAAAAGACTGGGTTTTCCAGACCACGCTGCCATCCGCCGCATTCAGGCAAGCACTGCCCTGATGGCCAAAGTGGACATACAATTTACCCTCTTCATAGACGGACGTGGGGCTGGCATGGCTGTTCTTTTTATGAACGGCCGGAGCGTCCTTGGGCTGGATGAAGATCTCCTGGTCCCACACCACTTTGCCATCCGCCGCCTGGAGGCAAAGGGCCCGCAGGCTGCGCTCCGCATCCGGCTTTTCCACCCCGCCCTGAGTGACGGCGGTGGTGAGATAGACACGATCACCGATCACGACAGGAGAGGACCACCCCACACCCGGCACCGGGGCTTTCCAAAGGATGTTCTTGTTCACGGAGGGGCTCCATTCCGTGGGCAGGCCCTTGGTCAAAGTCTGGCCCTGGTGAGTGGGCCCGCGAAATTCGGGCCAGTCTTCAGCAGCAGCGATGGAAGTGACAGCCAGGAAAGGGAGAAGGAGACGCATGGGGAAGGTAGCAGATGAGGGACTCAGTCGTTGATTCGCCGAAGGATAACCACCTTAAAGTTTCCATCCTGCACGGGGCGTGCGGCTGAGGAAGCGGTTGGCGGCTTCGTTGTTGGTGATCTTCATGGCCTTGGCATCCCAGAGAATTTTGCTGCCAGCGCGGAAGGCGACGTTGCCCAGAGGGTTGGCCTCGCTGAGGGGGCCTGCATAGCTGAAAGGGCTGGCGGTCGGGCTGCCGTTCTTGATCGCATTCAGCCACTCGATGTGCTGGCCAGGAGAGTCAGGGATGAAA
>DMMK01000498.1 GCA_003453085.1 Verrucomicrobiales bacterium | reverse complement strand
CTTCTGCGCATCATCCGCCACGCGCAGTATGTCGGAGAAGTAATTGAACATGTGGGAGGCAAACCCGTCGTCGTTGACGAGGGTGTCGATCACATTGGCGCGCTTGGCCGCGCTAGGATCCGCGATGAAGGCCAGGGCCTCGGCCCTAGTGGGGATGCGCCCGGCGAGGTCCAGATAGACCCGGCGGATGAACTGTTCGTCACTGGCCAGGGCATTGGGCTGCTGGCCGGCTTTTTGCAGCCCCATGAGGACGCCTTTGTCGATGATCGCTGCGGCCTGGGCCAGCCCGGTATTTTTCTGGATGCCCAACCCCTCAGGTTTCAAGACGGCGGCGGCTTGCTGGTCTTCGGGCGTGAGATTGGCGACGGGAAAATCAAACATGCGGCCGTCTCGGGTCTGCAGGTAGATCTTACCGTTTTCGATTCCGCGAAAGGTGGCCTCCACCGTGCGGCCCTGGCTGTCATGCCAGAGGCGGAAGTTGGAATTGCCGTCTGGAGCGGCAGTCTGGGCGCTGACGCAGAACGCGGGCAGCAGGGCGCACAAGGCAAGGTGAAGGGCTTTCATGGGTGCCTCCAGGTGGAGTTGCCCATGTAACGAAAGGCCTGACCAGAAGTTGCGAAGGAAAATCAGGCGTCGTCGTTGCGCTGCTGCCAAGTCAGGCCTTCGAGCTCCACGGCAGGTCTCCCGGGCAAGATAAAACTCAGGGCCCCGGCAAGGAGGATCGTCACACCCGCACCCACGGAGGTGATCCAGACGAAGGAGATGTCGGTGTTGAGTTTGACGAGCAAGGACACGGCAAAGCCAAGCACCGTGGCGATCAAAATCGCCTTGGGTCCGATGCGTCCGATAAAGATGCCGCACAGGAACATGCCGAGAATAGGCCCGCCCACGAGGCCGATGATCGTGTTGGTCACCTCGACAAGTGTTCCCAACTGGCCGACCACGAAAGCGAGGGCGACCACCAGAACACCGTAGAAAAGAGTCCACATGCGTGCCTGGAAGATCTGGCGTTCATCGTCAGGCAGAGGCTTGTCTGTCAACCGTTGCTGGAAATCGACCATGGTGGCGGACGCCAGTGAGTTTAGCCCAGCAGAGATGGTGGACATGCTGGCGGCAAAAATGGCGGCGACGAGCACGCCCGCCAGACCGGTGGGCAGTTCATGGACGACGAACCAGGGCAGGATCTGATCCGCCTTTTCGATGGCGTGAGTGGCCAGCGGATCCGGATGGTGGTTGTAAAAGGCCCGCAGCACGGAGCCGGTGCCGTAGAAGAGGCCCAACACAGGCACGGTGACGATGAGCTTGTACCACAGCCCCCGCTGGGCGGTCTTCACGTCCTTCGCGGTCATGTAGCGCTGCACCGCCACCTGGTCAGTGGCCATCTGGACGAGGTTCAGGATGGCTCCGCCGAGGATAACGCTGGCCCAGGTCAGCCGGACCGTCGGATCCCAACTCGCCAAAGGCATGGGCTGGCCATGGGTTTGGGCCACATGGATGATTTCGCCTAGGCCACCGGGAATCTTACCCACGGCCACCAGCAGGATCACAATCTGCCCCCCAAAGAGCACGCAGAACTGCATCACATCTGTCCAGATGACGGCCTTCATGCCGCCCATCATGGTGTAGAGCGTGGTCAATATGCCCGTGGCCAGGATGGAAAACTCCAGGGACAGGCCCGTGGCCTGTTGCAGCGCAAGGGCAGGGGCATAGGTGGCGGCACCCAGCCACAGCAGCACCCGCAGGATAAAAAGACCCGAAGCCAGCAGCCGTGCGGGCAGTGAAAAACGCTCCTCCAGGTATTGATAGGCCGTGATGAACCGAGCCCGGTAAAAGAAGGGCAGGATGAAAATCGTGGTGATGGGGGTGGCGATGAAGAACGAGAAAAGCACCCAGCCAAAGGCGAGTCCGTTTACATAGACCTCGGCGGGCCCTCCCAGGTAGCTGATGCCGGAAAACATCGCCGCCATGACGGAGATGGCCACCACCACACTGCCCATGCTGCGCCCCGCCAGGAAGAAATCCTTCATGGTCCGCTGCTCCTTCACGAAGAGCAGGCCGATGAGTACGGAAGCAAGCAGGTAACTGCCGAAGAGGATGTAATCAATCGAGGTGAAATGGCTCATGAATATTGCAATTAAAGTTAGGCCAGCCGTGCAAAGCCGCCGGAAGGGACATCCGTTCCGGCTTCGTTCTCCAGCCGGTTTTCCTGGGCCAGGTGGGTGAGTTCGCCCAGGGTTTCGTCCAGGGCTGCCAGCATCCGGTCCACCTGCGCCTGGTCATGCGTCCACATGACGTAGAGCTGGGATGACATCATGAACCCTCGCGCCAGCATGCGGCGGATCATCAGCGTCTTGGCGGCTGGGTTGCCAAAGGTCAGCGACGGCGCGCAGGGCATGCCGCCGATTTTGAGGGCCAGTCCTGGATGGTTCAGGGCGAGTTGCCGCAGTTGGTTTTGCAAATGCTGGCCGAGAGACCACACATGAGCCTGCACAGGCAGCCGGCGCATTTTGCCCACGCAGGCCAGAGCGGCGGCGGCTCCCAGGCCGTCGGTCCAGTAGCTGCTGGAGATAAAGCTGGGATTGGCGGCATCCATGACGGCCTCCTGGCCGATCACGGCGCCGAACGGGATGCCGTTGCTGGTGGCCTTGGCATAGACGGCGAGGTCGGGGGTCACGCCCGCTCGCGCACTGCCGCCTGGAAAGCCAAAGCGCCAGCCTGCGGTCACCTCATCCACCATGAAGAGTCCCCCCCTGGCATGCACGGCATCGGCCACCCGTTGCAGGAAACCGTCGCGCGGTTCCTCGCTGCGCATGGGCTCCATCACCACGGCGGCCAGATTGTCGCCCTGGGCCTCGAGGGCTTTTTCAAACGAAGCCCAGTCATTGTAGCGGAAGGGGGTGGAGGTGCCTCGCAGCTCCCTCGGCACGCCGAGTGGTTGCAGTCCTGGAATCAAGTGGCCATCCAGGGCGCTGGTATCCCCCAAGTTCGCGGCCAGATACCAGTCGTGCCAGCCGTGATAACCGCAGAAGGCGATGCCGCTGCGCTCAGTGGCTGCGCGGGCGATGCGCACCCCGAGGGCGAGCGCATCCCCCCCGCCACGGGCGTAACGCACCTTGCCTGCCCAGGGGTGCAGGTCCAGCAGTGCTTCCGCGAGCTCCACCTCCTCAGGGGCATTGAGGGTGCAGTAGGAGCCTAACGACAAGCGTCGTTTTACCGCCGCATTCACATCGGGGTCTCCATAGCCTAACAAAATGGCTCCCACGCCGCCGGTGAAGTCCAGATAACTACGCCCATGCAGGTCGGTCACGCGACTGCCCCTGGCCTGGCGAAAGTAGGTGGGCCAACTCACGGGATCAAAACTTTCCGCCCGTTTGGACATGAGGCCGGTACCACAGGAAATATGCGCCCGGGCATGCTCCCACAGGGCTTGGGGGCGCTTGGCGGCGGTCTCGGGCAGGTGTGGCGCCAGCAGGCGCAGGGCGTTGTTGCGGAAAATGTCCTCGATGTCCGCAGTGTTCATCCCGGTGTCTTCGCCGGCCTCGCGGAGTGCCATCAGGGACTCGCTACCCACCAGTGCGTAGCCGCCACTAATGTTGAGGGTCTTGGCGCACTCTTCCCCTGCAGGTATGCAGGTGATGTTCGTT
>DMMK01000497.1 GCA_003453085.1 Verrucomicrobiales bacterium | reverse complement strand
GCCGGAGCAGATCCACACCTCCCCCACCAGGACGTTTTTAAGTTCCTTGGCTGTCGTGCCTTGGATGGAGATCGTGGCGGGCTTGGCATTGGCGGGCACGGCATCCAGCTTCACGATCCACTTGCCCTTATCGTCCGCCTTGGCTGTTTTTGTCTGGTCGGCGAATTTGACGGTCACTTCCGTTCCCGGCGTGTCCCAGCCCCAGATCGGATTGGCCTGCTTTTGCTGCAACACCATGTTGTCGCCAACGATGGCGGGCAGGCGCAGTTCAGCATGCAGGGACAGTGTGGATAAGAAGAGAGAAAGACTCAGGGCAAACTTCATGGCAGAGCATGAACGTGAGCACTGGGGCCTTCATTGCGAGGAAAACCTTTAGCGCGTGACCACGCCCGCAGGTTTGCGGATTTTTAGCAGGATGGGAAAGCTGGTGACCACCCCTGCACTGTCCTGTTCCGCACGGGCAGAAGCCATGGCCGCGTGGCAGAGACGATCCTGATCCGTCACCCAGTTGGAACAACGGAAGTAGATGGGCCGCTCGTTTTCCTTTGCCCGCACCTGCACGCCGTTGAGGCCGATGTCGTCAATAATGACCCCATGCGGCAGGTTGTGGACATCGAAGTTGATGAGGTCGTCAAAGCTGTTTCTTTCCACTCGGATCCAGGCTTTCACCGTCTGGCCTGGAATGAGGGTGATCTCCAAAGGCTTGGCCTCCTGAGTATCTTCCCGCTTCATCGGTTTGCCATCCATTTCGGGCTCCAGGTAAACGATAAATTTGGGCGCAGGCCCCAGCGTGAGTTTGCCAAAGTTGGTGATGTTGTGAGACACGGGTTTGCCTGCGATGTCTGCCGTGGCGGTCACGGTGACCTTGCTCCAGTCTGCATCCGGCTTGGCCGTGGGCAGGGCATGCAGGCTGCCCGTGGCCAGGGTGTGACCTTCCTCAATGAGAACGGGCGAGGAGGCATAATAACCCTCAGGCACATTCGCAATGTCCACCCGGATGGGGCCTTCGAAGCCATCCTGGCGCTCCGCCTTGACCGCAAAGCCGATGGAGGAGCGGGCGGGGATGGCCGTGATCTTGTTCGTATCCACCGTGAGGGTGAAATCAGGTGCGGGTTGACGGATGGTGAGCGAATACACAAAACGTTCGCCTAACAAACTGCGTGTATCGGTGACGCGCACGATGTAACGGCCATCGGCTGGTGCGGTGAACGTGAGGCGGGAATCTCGGCCCAGCTTGCGGGTGCCTTCATCATCATTGCTGTAGTTCAGAGTAAAGACGGGGAGTCCGTTCGGGACCAGGGCGGTGCCGAGAGGATGCGGGATGACGGTATAACAAGCCTCATCCAGCGCATGGCTGGTGGTGCTGGTGTCAAAGTAGGAGCGGCGTTTGCCATCGGTCGCGTAAAACAAGAAGCCGCTGTCCGGCCCGCGAGGCATGCGGAAGGTCTTCATGATGTCGCCATTGAAATAGACGTATTCATTGAGCTCCATCTCCTCCCAGTTTTGCAGGCGGATGTCTGGGTTATTAGCATCCACGCTGCGGAAATTGTTGTAGCTGTCGCGCACGGCCTGCATCAGGACGCGTGGCACGGGTAGGCCTTTGGCATCCAGTACTTCGATCTTCGTGTCAGCGGGTGAGCCTGCCATGGCAGCGAGGGTTTCAATGATCCAGGACTCCCCTTTTTTTGCCTCGAAGACAAAGTGATCCGTGTCCCCAAGAGCGTTCTTGGAAAGAAGCCGGGCGTTCATGATGCCGGGGGCAGTTAAAGTTTGAGCCTTGGCGATTTCGTCATTCGGTTCCGCCTCTTCAGCCTGTGGCAGCGCCTTTACCTGTACGCTCGGAGTGACTCGCAAACGCACACCCTGTGAAGGCATGGGCACGCTGAGTGATCCTACGGCTTCGCCTTTCACCTTGATCTCGGGCACTTGGTCCAGATGGTGCCCTGTCAGTCGCACGGCTGTCTCTTGATGGAGTGCCACTGACAGCGGCTGCCAGCCTGTCACATAGGGTAGCGCACCCATGGTAAGGCGATAGAGATGACCCGTGCCGCCATCCAAAGTCGTGTTGCTGATGCGAACGAGATAGGTGCCATCCTTTGGCGCTTTCCAGGCGATGAATGGATCGCTACCGGGATCCAAACCGCGATTGAGCAGCAGCACGTTGAGGTCGGGATCCAGAATCTCCAAGCGCGGCGATTTGGTCGTGCTGCCGATCTGCTGAACGGCGAGATCAAAGACAACTTCTTCCTCTGCCTTGACGGTGATCTGATAGACGTCTTGCTGGCCTGTCTCAGCCAATGTTCCCCATAGGCTGGCGGGGAGTTGACTCAAGGCCATCGGTCCGTTTTGAAACGTCGTGGCGTTGGTGGCGACAGGGGAAAGATCATCCGCATAAACCTTCATCCTGGCGGTCTCACCATGCGTCGTTTTTAACCACATTTCATAAGTTCCGCGTGGAAGTGTGGCAGGCGCTGTGGCGCGGATTCGCAACTGCGTGGGCTTGATGGAATCAGCCACGATGACTCCCTTGATCTCAGGGCGATTAAACAGTACCTGTGGGTCGGCTTCGAGGTTCTTGCCCTGCACATTCAGGGTCACTGTGCCGCCACTCTGCAAAGCTGGTATCAGGATACGGGTCAGCTCAGACTTGACGGCAATCTTGGGTTTGGCGGCAGGCTTTGCCATCACGATGGGTTGACCTGTTGCGGTGTCATACACCCCGAGGCTGCCATCGGCGCGACCGCTGAAGAGTTGCCCGTTTTCTGCAAAGGCCAGTGCGGGAGTCCAGTCAGACTGTTTTTCCATCACCTTCTTTTCGGTTAGGCTGGCAGCATCCCAGACTTTCATGGAGCGGTCAGTGGCGCTAGTTGCCAGGGTCTTGCCATCGCGAGATAACGTCATCCCAAGAATTCCTCCCTCATGGGCAAAGCGGGAGGTGGTGATGCTGTTGCTACCTTCCTTGGCCGACGTGCTGATCTTCCAAACGCGAATGCGGCTGTCCATGCCGACCCCATAAAGCTGTCCGCCATCGGCGCTGAAAAGAACGGCGGTCTGTTCCTTCAAAGGTTGAGAAAGGGTATCCAGTCGAGCGCCATCGGGCATGCTCCAGAGCTTCACAGTACGGTCCGCGCTGGCGCTGGCGAGCAGCTTGCCGCCGGGTCGAAAAGCCAGGCCATTGACACTGCCATTGTGACCCTTGAGGAGCTTGATTTCAGCCCCGTTGGTTACATCCCAAAGGCGGATTTTTTGGTCATAGCCCCCCGTCACCAAGACTTTGCCATCGGGAGATAAAGCGAGCGAATAGCAGGCATCTGTGTGGCCCGTGAAAGTCTGTAAAGCGGTGCCGTCGGCTGTTTTCCACGCACGCACCTCCCCGGCGATTCCCGCCTCACCACCTGCGGCATAAAGCGTCGCCCCATCGGCTGAAAAGGTGAGGGCATTCACCCGACCTTTGAAGCCTGCCAATTTCCGAACCACCACCCTGGTGACCGGATTTATCAATTCCACCTCGCCATATCGGCCCACGGCAATGAGCTTTACCGCATCCGAAAAGGCCATCGCTTGAATGGATCGCTTCGGAGCCACCTTAGGCGCAATTTTAGGCGTGATGACTTCCCTCGGTGCCGTTGGTTTATCCGCTAAGATCGGTCCCTTGGCTCCCCCATTGATCCAAGCTTTGATAAGGGCGATTTCTTCTGCCTTCAGCTTGTCACGCTTACCCGGTGGCATGAATTCATTCTTGCCACCTCGGCCGGAGCGGCCTTCCAGAAACTTCACCAGCAGGCTCTCTTCTGCCTTGCTTACAACGACGGAGACTCCTTCCTTGCCGCCCTTCATCAAGGCCGCAAAGGTGTCCAAGGCAAAGCCGCCATCTGGATCATCCGCGCCATGGCAGTCCATGCAGTAAGCATCCCAGATCGGCAGGATTTGCTTTTCATAGGAGATGGGTTCCTGGGCCAGCACAGGGACAGTCAATGCCAGCAGGCAAGGGATGGAGAAAGATAATCTCATTAAAGCGGCAATGATGCGGATGTGAGTATCCTTGTGAATCAGTGATTGAACAAAAACTCCTTCGAGCTCATGAGGCTCCAGAAGAGGTCTTCGAGAGTGGCGCGACGGTCGGCGGGGGGGGCTGTAGCGAGGAGTTCCGCGGCTTTGGTTTTCTCGGCGTCAGTTGGCTGACGTGCCAGGGCAATGAGGTAAGCGTCTTGAACCAGCTTTTCGTTAGGTTGCTGGGAGTTTAGCAGTTGGTCCACGCGATTGTCCTTGGCGGCGAGTTTGTCATTTAGGGTGTCGCCATTGGCAATGTGCAGGGCCTGAGCCATGCTGGGTTCGTTGGTGCGTTCGCACTCGCAGGTGGCGATGCGGTCGGCACGGCCAAAGCTTTTCAGGAAGTAGCTGGCGATGTTGGAATCTGGAAGCTGTAAGGCACGGAAGCCCATGGGATAGGTGTCCTTGGTGCCTTTGTTGGCATTGCGACGGTCAATGTTAAAGGTCGTAGGCACAGCAGTGACCTGAGCCACCGAATCCAGCAGGATCTCAGCTTTTAAACGTCGTGGGTAGAAGTGGCTGTAATAGCGGGTGTCCTTTTCGTTTTGATAAATTGTCTCGCTGCTGCGCTGATAGGTCTCGCTTTGCAGGATGACACGCATCAGTGACTTGAGATCAAACTTGTGGTTAACCAAGTGATCACAGGCGGCATCCAGAAGTTTTTCATTGCTGGCAGGATTGGTGATGCGGATGTCGTCCACCGCCTCAACGAGGCCAACACCGAAGAAGTTCGCCCACACGCGGTTCGTGATGGTCCGTTTGAAAAGTCGGTTGTCCGGTGATGTCAGCCAAGCGGCCATGGGCACTCGGCGATCTTCGGGCGCGGTCATAGAAACGGGTTGCGTGACTTCTAGGGCTCGCGGTGGCTGGGGTTTGCCGGTGAGAGGCTGCACCAGATCGCCCTCCGTGGCACTGAAGACGACGCGTTCATCGGCGGTGGCCCCATTTTTGGTGCGAACGCGTGAGAAGAGATTGGCGAAGGCGAAGTACTCATCATTGGTCCATTTTTCCAATGGGTGATTGTGGCACTTGGCGCAGTTCATGGCCGTGCCGAGAAAGGCGACGGACACGGTTTCAGAAAGTCTCGTCGGTTCATCGTGCAGCAGGAAGAAATTGCCCGCGCCATTTTCCAGCGTACTGCCCGTGGCGGTGAGCAGGCTTTTGACTATGACATCCCAAGGGGTATTCGCGGCCACACGGCTGCGGATCCAGTGGTAGTAGGCCCACATGCCTTCGGGCGTGAGTTTGTCGCTATTCACCAGCAGCAGATCACTCCAGCGGTGCGACCAGTAATCCACGAACTCGGGGCGCTTGAGCAGGGATTCGATCAGGCGATCTCTTTTGTTAGGGTGGGTATCCGCCAAGAAAGCGCGGGTCTCTTCGGCGGTGGGCAACACTCCAATGGTGTCAAGATGGGCGCGGCGGATAAATTCGCCATCTGTGCAGCGCTGAGAAGGAGGGATGTTTAAGCCGCGCAGTTTCTCCAGCACCAGCTCATCCACAAAATTGCGGGGCTTGAGTTGGGCGAAGAGCGTTTCATCTGCGGCACCTTCCTGCGGCACGCTGACGATGGCGATGTCCAGCCGGCTGAGATACCATGCACTGACGGTACCCTCACCGGAGCCTGTGACTTTCACCAGTCCCTGATCATCTACGGTGGCCACGCTGGCATTCACCGCATTGAACTTGGCCCACCGGGTCACGTCCTCATTGCGGCCATCGCTGAATTTGGCCAGCACCTTGAGCTGCTGCTGGCTGCCCGGTTTGCTGAGAACCTGTTTGGGTGAAACTTCAAGAGAGACCAAACGCACGTCCTCTTTTTTCGGGCCGGGTGCCCCATGGGCAATCCAATTCACCAAAGTTTGGTAGGCCTCGGAGTCCATCTCAAAGCGCTTGTCACCCTTGTGCGGAACGGTTTTGATCGCCTTCAAAAGCAGCAGGCTGCGGGCGGGGTCATCCCCATTGATGCGCCTGCCCATGGCTGAACGAGTGACGGACAGGTAATCGCCTTCATCATCAAAGCCGCGCAGGGAAAGCCGGAAGCCGCCCTGGCCCGCTGCTGCACCGTGACAGGCCCCCATGTTGCAGCCAAAACGGGTCAAAATGGGCTGCACCTCATTGCGAAAGCTGGGCGCTTCGGCATGGCAGATCATTTGTCCAGGGGCAGCGATCAGTGACAAGAATAATAGACGCTTCAAAAGCATAACGGCACAGTCGGAGACGGGAATGAATGAGGGCGTTCTTAGAGTTAGGCGAACAGCTCCTTGATGCTCTGCTTGCCGAAGTCCACGACGGGATACGGTCTGCCTTGCGGGCCAGGGAGTTCCGTGTGGAGGTCAATGCCGAGGCTCTCGTAGATCGTCGCGACGATCTCACCGGGGTCCACGGGACGCTCGGCAGGATAAGCGCCGATCTCGTCGCTCTTGCCGATGACCTGGCCGCCTTTGACTCCGCCGCCGGCGAAATTGACGGTCCAGCAATTCGGCCAATGGTCGCGGCCACCCGCAGGATTCACTTTCGGTGTGCGGCCAAATTCAGCCAAGCAGGTGACCATCGTATCATCCAGCATGCCGCGTTGGAAAAGGTCCTCAATCAGCGCGGTGTAGCCCTGGTCATACATGGGGGCCACGATGTCGCGCATGCCTTCGATGCTGGTGAAGGGCTTGCTGCCATGGATGTCCCAGGTGATTTCGCCAAAGACCGTGATGAAGGTATTCACCGTCACCATGCGCACGCCACGTTCGACGAGGCGCCGGGCGAGCAGGCAGCTCTGGCCAAAACGATTCAGGCCGTAGCGTTCGCGCACTTTCATCGGCTCTTTGGTCAGGTCAAAGGCCTCACGTGCCTGTGAACTGGTCATGATGCGGTAGGCCGAAGCAAAGTTTGAATCCATCAGTTTGGCCTGTTCGCTGGATTCAAAGTTTTTCACGGAACTGTCCACCAGTTCTCGCATCTGGCGTCGGCGTTCCAGGCGCACCTCGCCGATCTCCTTCGGCGGCAGCAAGTCGGGCACTTTAAAATCAGCGGTGGAGGGATCGGAGTTCAGGACAAAGGGATCGTAGGCCTTGCCCAAAAAGCCGGCGTCCTGGCCATGGGGCATGTTGCCTCCCGTGGGGCCCATGGTTTCTGGCAGAATGACGTGTGCGGGCAGGTCGGAACGACGGCCTAACAAAAACTCCGCTGCGCAGCCCACATGCGGTGTATTCACACCACCGGTAAAAAGGCGGCCGGTCTGCATCATCTGATGACCCGTGTCATGTACCGCCGCCGCATTGTGATAGCAGGAACGAACGAGGCTGAACTTGTCGGCGATTTTCGCATGCATCGGCAGGATCTCGGAGACCTGAAAGGCATCGTTGTTCGTGCGGATGGGCTTGAAGGGGCCACGGATCTCGCTGGGTGCGTCCGGTTTCATGTCCCAGAGATCCAACTGGCTGGGGGCACCCAGGTTAAAGATCATGATGCAGGCGCGCTGACTCTTTTTCGAGTCCACCTTGCCCGCAGCCTTCAGGGCCTGGAAACTGGGTAGCGTCAGCCCCAGGGCACCGAGCATGCCGACTTGGAGAAAGTCGCGCCTTGTCACACCATCGCAGGTGGTGATAGAGCCATCGCCGGAAAATTTAAACATAAGGTTAGGTGGAGTGTTGTAGAGTTATACGCCGCCTGGTTGAAAATCTAAATGGACAATCCTGCTATGACTTTGGGATGTTCTGATTCCCTAAATAAATGGATTCCGATAATGCAGATGGACTAATGAATCATCGTTCTTCGGGAGTCGCAAGGATCTGTCAGAGGCGGGTTTACATTTGAACCGATTGCCTTCAGACTTTCGCATCTTCATGAAAATCCTCTTTTTTGCTCTCCTGTCCCTGTTAGGCACCGCCACCGCCATCGCTCAAAACAGCGCCCCGGCCACGCCTGCGAGCCCTAACCAAGAGGAAGTCACGCGGGACGGGCTGTGGGATGGCAAGCTGGCGGGTGGCAGTTACCTTGTGCGCTGCACGCAGATCCTGGCGCTGTCCAAACACGAGTACGTGGCCGATGGCACCGCCCGTGTGGTGGAGGTGAATCTGACGATGAACTCCAACATGACCGTGCGCTTTTATTACCTGGAGCCCGTGCGCCTGGAGGGTGGCGGTGTCGTCGGGGCTGGGCAGCAGGCCATTGATAAAGCGCGCGAGCTGATGAAGGACGCGGCTTCACGCGTCTCCCCCTCGCTAACGACGCCCAAGGTGGTGAAAAGCTATCCTGCTTCCACCCACGCGCACACGGTGGAATTCGTCCTGCCGAGCGAGGAAAGGCTGAATTCCTTGCACGCCAGTCTCGAGCGTTCCTTCCGCAGCGGCCAGGGCCGGGTTTGGCGCGAGTAGGGGACTCACTCCTTGCTGCGCAGATCCTGGATCAGCACAAAGCGATACTTCGCATCGTATAGGCCGCCATTGTACTTGCCGCAGCACTCACGGCAGGCCGTGTAGCGGCTGAATTTACGCACCCGCTGCACGGTGAAACCACAGTGCGCGCAGGCGTAGGCGTAGTTCCTTTTCACCTCGCGGCGGGGCAGGGGCAGGCGATGGCGGGCGCTTTCACCGGGGATGCCCAGGTCCGCACAGGCCTGCTGCCACTCCGCGCCGTGCGGCTCGATGCGGCGACGCCCTGCCCGGTGATAGGCCACCAGATGGGCCAGCTCATGGCGCATCGTGCGGTCCACCTGACCTTCAAATTCCTGCAACTTCGGGTTCAGCTCGATCTTCCAGGCGGGAAAGCTAGCATACCCGGCCGTGCTGCGCAGGCGGCTGTTCCACTGCACGGAGACGAGCTTGGCGGCGCCCGCCAAGTCGATGCTGTGCAGCAGTTGCTGGCAAAGTTCCGTCAGGTCGCCATCCTTCACATTGCCGTTTTCTTCCTTCACCGGGGCTGCGGGGGCCTCCGGGGCTGGCTCGGCATACAGAGGGCGGG
>DMMK01000117.1 GCA_003453085.1 Verrucomicrobiales bacterium | reverse complement strand
GCATTTGTCCGCCTTGCCATCCTGGTTGGTGTCTTCGAGGATGAGGATCTTGTCCTCAGGCTCCTGGCCGGGGAGAATCTGCGGGTAGGTGGTGCTGGTGCTCACCCACAGGCGGCCTTTGGCATCAAAACGCATGGCGATGGGTTTGACGAAATCCGGGAAGTCTTCCTCGCTGGCAAAGCAGGTGACTTCAAAGCGGGGATCAATCTTGAAGGCCTTCAGCTCATCAGCGGCACTCAGCCATTCATTCACGGGCCGGTCCCCGGTGATGCTGGGCAGAGGCCGGGTGTTGGAGTCATCCACCAGGGCGGAAACCGCCAACGAGACAGCCTGCTGCCTAACCAACTTTTTGCCTGCGGCGATGTCCCAGATGAGCTGATCACGGTTGCCGACCATCTGCTTCAGCTTCTCCAATTCACCGGGGAAGTTGATCACACCGTAGGGCTCGGCACGTCCACCTTTGATGTAGTAGTAGTTCAGCGGGCGATAGTATTGGAAGAACTTGGTCTCCTTTTCCACCACGGCGACACGCAGGCCTTCGTTGAGCGTTGGGGCGGTTTCATCAAACGTGGCGCGGAAAAGGTCTTCGGCGAACAAACGATACCCCTGGGCATTGAGGTGAACGCCATTGATAGTGACCGGACTTTGAGGCGATGAGGCCAGGAGCGCCGCACTCTTTGAGACATCCGCAAAGCCAACGTTCTCCGCCTGCGCCACCTTCTGCATGGCCTTGGCATAGCTCTGGATCTGGCCATTCAGATGCCCGTGCGGTTTCTCTGCCGGGGTGGGGGAAACGAGGACAATGCGCGGGGCCGATGTGCCATTGTAGCGATGGCTTTTCAGTTCGATGAGGAAGGCCTTGAGCAAGGTTTCAAACTCAGCCAGGCCCTTGTCGCCCTTGAAGGATTCATTGAAGCCAAANNCTTCAGCGCCTCGCCCTCGGCCGCCAGCCAGACCCAGCCGGAGCCGAAGTGGCCGACGCCCTGCTTCACGAATTCTTCCTTCAGCTTCTCCAGCCCGCCGAAGGATTCATTGAAGCCAAAGGCGGCGAAGATGACATCGGCCTGGTGCTCGGTGAGATGCTGGTTCAAATCGCCAAAAGCATCCGGGCGCGGACGCAAGGCCACTTCATCGGCACTCCAGGCGAGGTTGCGGACGATGAGATGATGCTGCGGGAAACGCTGGTGCAGCAGAGCCTCGAAGCTGCCGTCATCGCGCATGCGGTCAAAGAGTGAATTACCAATGAAGGCGATGCGCGTGCCTGGGGTCAGTTCCAGCGGCAACTGAGCCTGGGCAATGGACAACAGGCAAAGGGTGAGGAGAAGAAAGCGGATCATGGCTAAAGGGAAGCAGTCAGGTTTCCCTATCCCCAGGCTGGCCGGGAAACCGGACAAAAGACTTGAGATGAATCTTCCAAGGCTGAGTTGCCGGCCGGATGGAGGAGAAAAAAAACGGCCATCACCGGGAGGTGATGGCCGCAGAGGCGAGGAAGTTAGCAGAGGGGCTCCGGCGTGCTGTGATGCAGAAGGGCCGCCTTGACGAAACCGTTGAAGATCGGATGCGGATCGTTCGGCTTGCTGCTGAATTCAGGGTGGAACTGGCAGGCCACAAAGAAGGGATGACCGGGCAGTTCGATGGTCTCAGCAAGTTCGCCTTTCTGGGAGACACCGCTGATGACAAGGCCGTTGGTCTCAAGCTGTTCCTTGTAGTCATCGTTGACCTCATAACGATGGCGATGGCGTTCGCTGATGACGTCTTCCTGATAAAGCTCATGAACCTTGGAACCCGGAGTGAGCTGGGTGACCCAACTGCCCAGGCGCATGGTGCCGCCGAGCTGCTTCACCTTCTTCTGCTCTTCCATCATGCTGATGACTGGAGCAGCGGTGCCTTTGTCGAACTCGGTGCTGTTGGCATCCTTCAGGCCGCAGACGTTGCGGGCGTACTCAATGACGGCGATCTGCATGCCGAGGCAGATGCCGAAGAAGGGAATGCCAACGCGGCGGGCATAACCCGTGGCGGCAATTTTGCCCTCAGTGCCACGGTCGCCAAAGCCGCCGGGAATGAGGATGCCCTGAAGGCCGTTGAGGTAGATGTCAGGTCCGGCCTTCTCGATGGCTTCAGCGTCCACACGGACAATGTCCACCTTGCAGTCATTAGCCGCACCTGCGTGGGTGAGGGCTTCATAAATGCTTTTGTAGGCATCCTGAAGCTCGATGTATTTGCCGACGACGCCGATGCGGACGTGATGGGTGGGATGAATGACGCGCTGAACGAAATGGCGCCATTTGCTGAGGTCTGGTTGCTCAGTCTGGAGATTGAGCTGCTTGCAGACCACATCGTCCAGACGTTCTTCGTGAAGCTTCAGAGGCACCTCGTAGATGCTGTGTTTCACATCGCGGACTTCGATGACGTCTTCGATTGGGACGTTGCCAAAGAGGGAGATTTTTTCCCGAACGTCCAGTTCCAGGGGGTGCTCCGTACGGCAGAGGATGATGTGCGGGGCAATCCCGATCTCACGCAGCTTGGCGATGGACTGCTGGGTAGGCTTGGTCTTCAGCTCCTGAGCGGCCTTGATGTAGGGGACGAGGGTGGCGTGGATGAAGAGCACATTGCCCTGGCCGATCTCATGGCCGAACTGACGGATGGCCTCCAGGAATGGCAGGCCTTCAATGTCGCCGACAGTGCCGCCGATCTCCGTGATGATGACATCCGCCGTCATCTTGGTGGCGACTTCCTTGATGCGTTCTTTGATCTCGTTGGTGACGTGAGGGATGACCTGGACCGTGCGGCCCTGATACTTGCCAGCGCGTTCCTTGGTGAGCACGCTCTGGTAAACCTGACCGCTGGTGAGGTTGTTCAGGCGGGAGAGATTCGTGTGGGTAAAGCGCTCGTAATGCCCCAGATCGAGGTCGGTTTCAGCGCCGTCATCGAGCACGTACACTTCGCCATGCTCATAGGGGTTCATCGTGCCTGGATCGATGTTCAGGTACGGGTCGAACTTCTGCATGATGACCTTGAGGCCACGGAGTTCCAGCAACGTGCCGAGGGCGGACGCGGCCAGACCTTTGCCAAGGGAGCTGACGACGCCTCCGGTGACGAAAATGTATTTCATAGGCTTCTGCGGCAGTGTGTTAGGCATGGTGTCAGAGTGGGGGGGTGGTCAGGAAATGCTGTTCGATGGCGGCGGCCTGCTCGGGAGTGTCAACCCCGGGCGAGAGGTCGTCGGTCAGGACGATGCGAAGAGGGACACCGTTTTCGACGGCGCGGAGCTGCTCCAGAGATTCGGTCTGCTCCAGGCGCGAAGGCGGCCAGGCTACGAACTGGAAGAGGAAGCTGCGCTGAAAGCCGTAGATGCCCAGATGGCGGTAGTGGCGTGCGCCGGCGCTGGCATTGCGCACGTACGGCAAAGGCGAACGCGAGAAGTACAGAGAATCGCCTTTCACATCGAAGACGACTTTGACCACGTTGGGATCGGTAACGAGCGCCTCATCGTGGATGGGGGCCGCAGCCGTGATCATGCGCACCTGCGGCTCGCGCCGGAGAACGACGGCCAGCTCATCAATGAGGGCCGGGGAGATCAGAGGTTCATCGCCCTGCACATTGATGATGGTGCGGTGATCCGGGAAAGAACGTGCGGCTTCGGCGATGCGATCGGTCCCACTGGGGTGATCGGGCGAAGTCAGCACGGCTTTGGCACCAAAAGCGGCGGCGGCCTCAGCGATGCGCTCATCGTCCGTAGCGATGATGATGTCATCCACCTCGCGGCAGTCTTGGCAGCGTTCCCATACATGCTGCACCAGTGGCTTTCCGGCGATGAGGTGGAGCATCTTGCCTGGGAATCGGGTGGATCCCCAGCGGGCAGGTATGGCTACGAGTGTGCGTTGATTCTCTGGATCAGACAAGGGTGGTGGCAGGACGGTTCACCTGAGATGGCGCGGAGGTGGGTGGGGTGCAAGGGGAATGACGTTCGTGCAGAATATATGACAGCCGATTTCCGGTTTTCCGAGAGAGCAGAACGGATTCAGACGTGGGGATAGGGACGTTGTAGAAATTTCCCCATTTGGGGATCATTTGATGTAAAGGATTGGAAACCAACAGCTTAACATGGGGACAACTTTCCCCATCAAATCCTCATCCGGGGATGGTGGGGAAGTTTTGGGGATGACATTCTGGCCTGGAGAAGGCTGAACTAAGATGCGGGCCACTGAGATAAAGCCCACGAGGCTCTGGAGCCAGCCGCTCGATCGCTTTTTCGGAAATTGAAAGTGGGCGCGGCATCGTGACATGGCAGAAAAGTCCCCTGCCCTGTGAACGAGCCGGGGAGGCTGATTGCCTGACAATTTCGGGGACGAGGATGGCGGGCGCAAGGGCGAGAGTCCCCGTTTGGAGCTAAGTCGCGAAAAAAGTTGGGGGATGTGGCGGAGGCCCTTGGGGATAAATCCGCCTCGTGTGTGGGTATGGGATGGCCATCCGGCGGCTGTTAGGGGTAGGATGTCGGTCTTGCTGTGATTGCCATGAACATTTCCCTTCCCTTGACGATGCTGCTGTTGTGGACCCTGACGCTGAGCGGCCTGGCCGGAGAGGTCGCCCCCGGCCAAGAGAAGAAGCCGCTGTTTGCGGTGACGGTGACCGGGAGTGGCAAGCCGATGATTCTGATCCCCGGACTGAGCTGCGGAGGCAATGTGTGGGATGGAATGGTGGCTCATTTCAAAGACCGCTATGAATGCCACGTGGTGACCTTGGCAGGTTTCGCGGGGCAGGCTGCGGCGGGGCGTGAGCCTATGCTGGAGGCAGTGAGAGACGCCCTGGGCCAGTACATCCGGGACAAGGGGCTGAAACGTCCCGTCATCGTGGGGCACAGCCTGGGGGCTTTTATGGCCTTCTGGCTTGGAGCGACGTTTCAGGAAGAGGTGGGACCGGTGGTCGCTGTGGATGGTGTGCCCTTTTTCCCAGCTTTGCTGAATCCGACGGCCACGCCGGAATCCATGCGTGAGATGGCGAAAGGCATGCGCTCCCTCTACAAGACTCAGACGGCGGGGCAGTTCGAGTTTGGACTGCGGATGACGCTGAGGGGAATGGTGACTGGAGACGCAGATTTTGACAGGATGGCAGAGAGCAGCGCGAAATCGGATACCCGGGCAGTGGGGCAGGCTTTGCATGAACTCATGAGCGTGGATCTGCGGCCCCAGGTTTCGGCGATCCGGGTGCCTGTGCTCTTGGTGGCGGCCACAGCGATGGCGACGACCCCTGAGCAGAAAAAGCAGATGGAGGAAAACTACCGGACGCAAATGGCGAAGATCCCGAATCACCGGGTTATTTTTGCTCCCAAGGCCCGCCACTTCATCCAACTGGATGAACCTGCGTTTTTGTGGGGTGAGATGGAGCGCTTTTTAAAAGCAGCGGAGTAAGTCCAACCCATGCAGTCTGCAACGGGCAAAGTGACCGATGGAGTGCAGACTGCCCTCAACCATTCCATCAGAAACGAAGGTGGTTGGGTGACTGCTGCCCGGTGAGGGAAAAGCCCAGGCCGCCTCCAAGCCGGGGCACAGTTTGTGCATGCTGGGCAGCGTTACTTTTAAAACCTCATTACTCCCATGAAACCTCTCTTCTGCCTCCTCGCAGCCTGCCTGCTACCCGCTGCCATGCATGCCCAAGATGTGGATCCCAACCGATTCGGCACACTGTCCTTTTACTTTGAAAATGACCTCTTCGGAAACACCGATGCCAACTACACCAACGGGACCCGCATCGGCTGGACCTCCCCAAACCTGAAGAAGTTTGGCGATGACCCCACCCTGGGCCAAATGGCGGGGTACTTTGACGGCTTCGGCACAGACACCTATGAACGCAATGTGGCCATCACCCTGGGGCAGAGCATGTTCACCCCGATGGATACCGATGCCAGAACCCTGGTGCAGGATCAGCGGCCTTATGCTGGCTGGCTGTATGTGGGCATGGGACTGATTTGGAAGAATGAGCGCGTCAAAAACTCCCTGGTCTTTAACGTCGGTGTCGTCGGCCCCTGGTCCTATGCCGAAGAGACCCAGCGTCTGGTCCACGAAGCGCGTGACATTGATTACCCCCAAGGCTGGGACAACCAGCTGGGCAACGAAATCGGCGTGAACGTGTCCTATGAACGCATGTGGCGCATCCGCGACCGTCGCGACAGCCATGGCTTTGACTGGGATATCCTTCCCTATGCAGGTGTCACCTTGGGCAACGTGATGACCCATGGCACCATCGGTACGGAAGTGCGGTTTGGTTACAATCTTCCCGACGACTTTGGCACCGGAGCGATCACGGAATCTGCGACCACTCCGACCGCCCTGGAAAACCCTTACACCTCCAAATCATGGGTGAACCGCCTGGGCTTCCACTTCTTCCTCCGTGGTGAAGGCCGCGCCGTGGCCCGCAACATCTTCCTGGATGGCAACACCTTCCGCGACAGCCACTCCGTGGACAAATACCCTCTGGTGGCCGACCTTTCGGCTGGCTTTGCCGTGAACTGGAAGAACACCAAGCTGAGCTATGCCTACACCTACCGCACCCGTGAGTATCGCGGCCAGGATGAGGGCCAGATCTTTGGCTCCATCACCCTGAGCTTCAATTTCTAAACCTGGACCGGCACCAGCCTAACCAGAAGCACGGATGAAGGGTGAACCGCGAGGTTCATCCTTCTTTCGTTTCAGCGCCGATGACCACGGGCGCTTCCGATGTGGAGGGCACGGTAGCTTTGCCCGCATCTGCCACCATGACGGCGACCAGGCAGGCCACCCATGCCGCCATGAGGCCGCTGAAGGGCTCAAACAAAACACCCATCCAAGCCAGGGTGACGGTGAGGCTGATGGTGAGGTAGGTGAGGCCGCAGAGGAAGGCAAACTTCTGCCAGAGCGCCCGCATCTCCAGCCCTGCCCAGGCACAGATAAAG
The DNA here is from genome assembly GCA_003453085.1 of Verrucomicrobiales bacterium. Lineage (GTDB taxonomy): Bacteria > Verrucomicrobiota > Verrucomicrobiia > Verrucomicrobiales > Verrucomicrobiaceae > Prosthecobacter. The sequence continues at coordinate 15 of DMMK01000117.1, read as the reverse complement.
GCCAGGGCGGTGTAG
>DMMK01000245.1 GCA_003453085.1 Verrucomicrobiales bacterium | reverse complement strand
GGATGCGACACGAGTTCGATTCTCGTAGGGGTGGGCAACCGCTGCACTGGCAGGGCATTCGAACTTGCATGCGTGGAGCGGACGAGTTTGGGTGACCCAGCCCCGACGGCACCTGCATTTCATGAGAGAGACATCCGCAGATCACCCCCACCGAATCGCATCGTGGACCTTGAAGGCATCGCCCCTGCTCATCGTCCTTGGGCTGGCTGGCGGGATGACCTGCGTGGCACTCGGGCAGCCAGCCATCGCGCGGGGATATGGCCTGTCTTCCATTTCCTTCCTGGTTGGCGTTTTCTGGGCCATCCTCATCATCACCCTTTGGCGACACCGCGTGCCAGCATTGCCCTATCTGGCGGCGGCCTTTCCCGTGGTCGCGTTTGGGCTGATGCTGCTGATTTTAAAACTGCCACTGGAATCGGGGGCCGAACTCTGGGGGCTCGGTCTCGCGCACCTCCTGTTCGCCCTAGCCGGGCTGGGCCTGCACCTGCTGCTGAGCCGGGCCAGGCTAACCCAGGAATTCCAGGCCCGTGGAGCTGCGTCCGCAGATCCCGCCTGAAGCCCACGCCCACGCTGCCGCCTACTCCCCCTTCAGCACCGCTGCATTGATGTTCACGCCATCGGCCCAGAGGGTGGTGAGGTAGCGGGGCGGGGTGGTGGATTTGTCTTTGGCGCTGCGCAGGGTCATCTGGGTGCGGCCCTCCAGGAGATCCCGCAGGCGCGCCGTCTGCTTCAGTCGCGATGCTTTTTGTTCGGCGGTTTCCGTGGCCAGGGGCGCAGGCTCCGGCAGGCCCTGGAGGTCCAGGTTCTGATTGTGCAGCCACACACCAAAGCCCAGGTCAATGTTCACCGCCACCGTGTTTGCATCCACCACCCGCACCAGCTCGAAGTAATACGTGTAGTTAGGCGCAGGCGCCTCCGCCGCCGGGGAAGCAGTCCCCGCCTTCACGCCCTGCCCCAGCAGCGCCCCACTGCCCACTAGGAGAAACACGAAGGAAGCTGATAAAAAAGAAAGTCTCATACCCCTCCATAACGCCCCCAAACGGCCCCGACTTCCAGCGAATGCTTGGGGGGCGATGATGTCTTGCACACCCTTCAGTTCCTTGAAGTTTTTCGATTCGATTCGGCGGGCAGGCCAGCGCCATGTGGTTACGGTTCCACTCTCTTGGCGACGGATTTGCGGTAGTTCATGACCGCCTCGTCCGGATCTTTGCACAAATTCCAGTCACCGTAGTGGTAGTCAAAGTCAGCCTCCTTACCTGTCCAGGGTTTCCACGGGGCCCTTAGACCACCCTCTCGGAACTCAATTTGGCCTCCATTGGACTTCAGAACTCGCACTAAGCCGAACTCGGTGATGCGATAAGGTAGCACGTTGAGTGACTGCATTTCGTCCAGCAGTTTGCAAAGGTCACGGAAACCCCCTGTCGGCAGATGTGGGTAATAGCGGATTTCCTCCGTGTTGTCGTTTTCGTCCCACACGTGCAACTCGACCGCACCCGCAGGCCCTGTGCGGACTTTTTTAATACACTCAATGGCTTTCTCGAGTGCTTGCCCTCGATTCAGTCCGGGATAGGCCTCAATTAATGAGGACGGTCCGCCATTGATGGGTTCGACCAGTTGCCACTCCCTCAGAGTGTCTTCGGCGGTAGTGCCCGTAGCTGAGAAGATGAAGGATTTTTTGGCGCGAGACATGGAATAGACCTATCAAAACCGCGAAGGTCGTCACTCCATTTCAGATCCTTTGCCTGAACTTGGAATTCCCATGAAGACGGCTAGGCCCCTCATTCTCGCATGCAGAGCTCCCATTTCCTCGAAAGGTCCTGCCATGTAAGAATCCACTGACAGGCCGACAAAACAGGCCTGATTCCGTCTAGGATAATGCATAGTGCATTATTTAATTGCAAAAAGCATGACATTCGGATCTAAACTCATAATTCATGCTAAAATTAAATCTCATTCCCCTCGTTGCTGTTTGCATCATCGCTCTCCCCTCCTGCAACTCCTTATCCACGGCGCTTTTCGGACCTCCGGCTGCGGGACTCACCAATCAAGAAAAGTACCCGGAATTTCCAAGAGACCAGGACCAGGGACAGAATGCGCAAATTGATCTGCTCAACACCCAAGTGGCCAAATACAATGAATTGGTGAAAACGATTAATGATTATCTTAAAAATGTGGATGGGAGAGGACGTCGTTTCTCCATTTTTGCTTTGGGTGGGAGGGGCTTTGTTGGCGGGACCAATGTGGCCTCTGCTGCTCTCGCGGCTGCAAGCCCAGCGGCAAACTTGGTTTGGACCCAAGGCTTGACCGCTACGAATGCTGCCTATGGCAATTTGGAAAGTGAAATGGATACTCATCGCCTGAGCGGCGTCGCGATCCGCGAGTCCATGAAACTCACGGCCGCAGACCTCACGGCCGCCCTGGCCAAGCTCAGATTCTATGAGGCCTATTCAGCCATCCTGGGCGTCGAACAACCGAAAAGCTTCCTTCAGTATTACAATGAAAACCGAGCCGCATTGATCGAGCTGGAAACAGCCCTGGTGCTAAAACCCTTCACCCATGTCATCACCGTCACCACTGCAAAACCGCAGGGCAAACAGGGTGAATCGGGAACAGAGGTTGAATAAGTAAGGCCCCGCCATCTCTCGTGAAGGCGGGGCTTGAGCTACCGTTTGTTTTCTGGGATCTTCGAGATTCGCGAATCTCGAATGCCTATTCAACTGTGAAGGAGAAACGCGGCGTTGAGGTTGGCTGTAGGCCTCTTCGTCGCTGCTTCGATGCGAGCCGAACAATAAGTGCCGTATGTGAGGC
>DMMK01000762.1 GCA_003453085.1 Verrucomicrobiales bacterium | reverse complement strand
CGGTGCAGGTGGCCCGCACGGCAGGCATCGCCGGGGCCGTGAGTGTGAACTATGCCACAGGCGGCGGCAATGCGGTGGCTGGAACCCACTACACCAGCAGCAGCGGCAGCCTGAACTGGGCTGACGGTGCAGGCGGCGCAAAGAGCATCACCATTCCGCTGACGGACAATGTGCCGGCCAATGCGACGAGGACTTTCCAGGTCACCCTTACCAGCCCCACTGGAGGAGCCACCCTGGGCAGTGTGGCGGTGACCCAGGTCTCCATTCTGGATGATGATTCTCCTCCTGAAATCATCACACCCCCAGCCAGCGTGACGCTGAACCAGGGGGCGAATCTGAACCTGTCCGTCACGGTCAACAGCACCGTGCCTGTGACCTTCCAATGGGAATACAACAGCGGCAGCGGCTTTGCAAACATCCTCGGGGCGACACTCCGAAATTTGCAGATCAACCAGGTGAATCCGCAGAACCATGCCGGGCAGTATCGGGTGGTCGTCACCAGTGCAAACGGGTCTGTGCCTTCAGCAGCGGCGACGGTGAATGTGCTCACGCCTGCGGGTTCGGTCGTCACCACCTTCACCTCGACCCTGGGCAACAATCGGGCGATCTCGCCAGCTGCGCCGGATCTACAGGGTCGCTGGATCGTGGTCACCAACCAGACCGCGTCGCCATCCGTACGCACGCTTCAGCGTCTGCTAGCCACGGGCGCGGTGGACACCACCTTCACCGAGTCCACTTTTAGCAATGCGGTTTCAGCGGTGCATGTGCTGCAGGATGGCAGCATCCTGGTGGGTGGCTTCTTTGACACCGTCACCAGCCCTGCCGGCGGTTCGGCGGTGAGCCGGCCCTACCTGGCCCGCTTTCAGCCCAATGGGGCTTTTGACACGACCTACACACCCTCACTGCCCACCGTTAACAACCTGTATGTGGAGACGATTGCTTCGGGTGCTGGTGGCACCTTTTATGTCGGTTTTGGTTCCGGCGGCGGGCTGCGCCGTTACTTGGCCAATGGCACGCTCGACAGCAGTTTCACCGCCCCAGTGACCCTGGGCAGCGACCTCCAGGGCAAGGTGGATGCGGTGGTGGAGCAGGGGATTGCTGGGAAGATCCTGGTGGCCCACATGACCGGCCGAAATGGTCAGGGCTTCACCTACAATCTGTCCCGCCTCAATGCCAATGGCACGGTGGATTCCAGCTTTTGGCCAGTCTCCGCCATTGGCGGGGAAATCGAGACCATCGGTCTGTATGCCAATGGGCAGAAGATCGCGATTGGTGGACGTTTCGCTGGGCTGAATGGTCCCCACAATCCGGGCCCGCGCATGGCAGTGCTGGATGTCGTTGGTTATCCGGACAGCTCGTTTGTTAGTCCATTCATTAACACGGAAGGCAAGGTCTCAGGCATCCTGGACCAGGATGGTAAGCTGGTGATCGCCGGAGAGTTTTTGACGATTGGCGGCACCAATCTGCGAGGGATCGCACGACTGAAATTGGATGGTGGCATTGATTCTTCCTTTGTCGTGGGTGCTGGTACGAATGGTAGCGTGAACAATCTGTTTTTCACCCCTTCGCGTGATGTGTTTATCGCAGGCAATTTCACTTCGGTGAACGGAGCGACGAAAAACTATGCCGCCGTGCTTTTGGGGAATTCCCAGGTGGGAACCCTGGGCTTTGAACCAGCCCGTGTGACCTACACGGAGGCTGCGCGGACGATTACACTGTTGGTTAGGCGGTATGGTTCCGTTGTGAACCCGCTTTCTGTGCAATGGACCACGGCAGATGCGCTCACTGGCACGACAGCAACGGTGGGCACGGACTACACGGCGGCGACTGGCACGCTGAGCTGGGCACCTGGAGATTCCGAAGGCAAGTTCATCACGCTCACGCTGCTGGCGGATGGCACGCAGGAGCCCACCGAAAATTTCCGGGTGGTCCTCAGTGATCCGCAGGGGCCGGTGACCACTGGTGCGGATGCCACCGTGACGCTGCTGGATTCCGACACTCCAGTGACCTTCACCGTCCAGCCTGCGGCCAGCACGGCGCGGCTGGTTGGCGAGGCCCTTGCCCTGACGGCCGCAGCAACCAGCCCGACACCGATCAGCTATCAATGGTACCTCAATGGTGCAGCTGTCGCTGGGGCGACGGGGACGACCCTGAACATCGCGGTCCTCACCCAGGCCCAGGCCGGGCTGTATGTGCTGGTGGCCACGAATGCAGCGGGCAGCTTCAGCAGCGCGGCTGCGCAAGTCATCGTGACGGCGCGCTCGGGCGGCATCTTCGCGGGACAGGCCGCGACAGGGCGGCCTTCCTTCACCAATGGCGTTCCCCAGGCCATCGTGGCCACGGACGATGGCGGCGTGCTCATCGGCGGCGGCTTCAGTGCGAATGTGGGGACCAATATCAACAAACCTTACCTCATCCGCATTCGTCCTGATGGCTCGACGGACACGGCGTTTCCTCTGACGCTCAACAACAGTGTCCTTGCGCTGTTGAGGCAGCCGGATGGGAAAATCCTAGTGGGAGGCAGCTTTACCAGCCCGGCCACGCGCTTGATGCGCCTGAATGCCGATTTGACTCTGGACACGGATTTCAACGCGAATGTGGGCAGCAACCTCGGCGCAGGCCAGGTGAGTGACATCGCTCTGGACTCCGCTGGCCGTGTGTATGTGGGGATGTCCATCAGCACCAGCGGGCAGATTTCCCGCTTCAGTTCAGCCGGGCTACCGGATGCCGCTTTTGCTCCGGCTGTGATTGGGGCTGTGACCAACATTGCCGTGCAGAATGATAACAAGCTTTTGGTTAGCGGGTTTTTCACCCAGCTTGCGGGTTCTACGGTCAGCCGTTTTGGGCGTCTTAATACTGATGGAACACGGGACACCACCTTTACCATTTCCGGGGCCTCCGGCACCTCGACCTACAATGACCTGCTTGTGCTGAAAGATGGCCGAATCTTCGCGGCGGGTTCCTTGGGCAGCTTGGTGTTTGCTGAGATCAGTAACACGGGCGCTGTGGTGTCCAACCTCGGTTCTGGTAACCAGGTTTATGAACTCTCTCAGGCACCGAATGGTAAGGTCATGGTGACCCGAGCCAGCGTCGGCGGCAGCGGCTCGGTTTACCGCATCAAGGCCAGCAACCCGCTGCCTGTTCCCGGATCCAGCGATGGCGATGCCACCTTCAATGTGGGCACGGGGCCGACTGCGGATGTCAGGGTGGTGACTCATGGCCCAGATGGCTCCATCTGGATCGCCGGAGAATTCACGACTTTCAATGTCGTGACGACGGGCGGTGTGGTGCGGCTGGAGGGAGATCCTGCGGATCCCGCCATTGTCAATCAACCCGCCAAGGTGGGTGTCAACGGCGGTGCCACGGGCCAGATGAGTGTGGGTGCGGGGGGGACCAATCTCACCTACCAGGGGGTGAAGAAAGGGGTGCCGCTGGCGGGTGGGGGGCGCCTTCTCGGGGGTTCCGCGGGCCAGCCGACCACCCCCACTGGCGGGGGGGCGGGGGGGGTGGTG
>DMMK01000362.1 GCA_003453085.1 Verrucomicrobiales bacterium | reverse complement strand
AAGCATTCCGTCGTCTTTTCACTCTCGGCTACGCCGACAATGAAAGTCCTTTCGGTTGTCTGGAATCCCCCTTCATTCCAGATGGGATGATTGGTTCGCAGCCGGAATACAAAGAAGCTCTCATGGCAGGCGAAAATCACTGGATGCTGATGGCGGGACTCACCCGAGAGTCACCTGAACATACCCCGGCTATTTTTGAGAATGCTGTCCACGCTGCGTGGCCGCCCCAGTGGCTCTCTACTGCTCCTTCGAAAGGGTGGGCTCATGCCACTCGCAAGCCCGGTGCAGCCTGGGATGACGACCGGATCATTGTAGGTTTTAAGGATGGCCGCATCGAAAGAGTCAAACTGACGAAGTCGGGTGATTTGCTCCAGTTTCAGGAAGCCTTCTTCCAGACGTGGATGGGAAATCGGGGACACTCTTTCAAAGTCTTGGACGTTGAGTTGCCCGAAAAAACAATAGGGCTTGTCTCTCCCTGATGATTTTGGGCATGATCATCCATGAGCGAGAATGAACCGGAGAAAACCAAGAGGGGATGGGGATGGCTGCAATGGAGTGTGGTGCTTGTCGTCCTCGGTTTGCTGGCCTGCTTTGTTATTTCTGTTGGATGCAACCTCTGGGTGAAGCGTGATCAGATGAGGGCTGCTGACAGTCCCCGGCACATTCTGGGGTTGTTGCTGACTTACGCGAGCGAGCACAACGGCTATTTTCCTGATCATGGAAAAGATCTGGCAAAATTCACTTCCAATGAAGCCTTCCGGAGTTTCTTCAAGGAACGCTTGCTTGGATCCACTGCCGCCGACGAGACTGAGTTTGTCTCCAGCGAAATGATCTTTGGCTGCCCAGAATCCCGCTTTAATCCAGATCAGCAGATTGGCATGCCACCTGATTATGCAGAGGCACTGACCCCTGGCGAAAACCATTGGATGATGACCGCAGGTTTGAACAATAGTAGTCCCGCCCATTATCCACTGGTCCTGGAAAACTCCGTCGAAGCCTCCTGGCCTCCACATTGGTTGCCTTCGTCGTCCAAGCTATCCTGGGTGGTCTCCAAAATCCGGGGCATCCTGCCACCTCGCGGACGCAGTTGGCAAGGCGATGCCATCATCATCGGCTTTTGCGATGCATCTGTTCGGACTGTGATACTGGAACGAAAAAACAATCAGCTTCATCTCCCCGAAAGCATCCTCAAACCTGAAGGCAAGGAGCCGCTGCCAACGCTAAAAATTCTCGACATTGAGGTGCCTCTACCAAAGTAGGCCCTTGCTCATCCCGCTCCCTCAACCGTGACAAAACGACTTTTCGGAGGCGGGGGCAGCCTTTCTGATTCACGATGAGCCGATGACTCCTGCCGAATCCTTTCTCGACTGCTCTGCGGCCTTGCTTGACCGTGTCCGTGCCCAACTTCCTGCCATCCAGCAGACGGCGGACCTGTTTGCCAAGACAATCCTGGCCGGGCAGATGGTGCATGTCTTCGGCTCGGGACACAGCCGCATTCTGGTGGAGGAAATGTGGCCGCGTTATGGCTCCTTTCCGGGCTTCAATCCTATTGTCGAGCTCAGCCTCACCTTTCACAATCTGGTCGTCGGGGCCAATGGCCAGCGGCAGGCGATGTTTCTGGAAAACGTCTCGGGCCTGGCCAGTCGCATCCTGCGCAACTTTGATCTGAAGGCAGGCGACAGCGCGCTCGTCGTTTCCTCCAGCGGTTGCAATGTGGTGCCCGTGGAGATGGCCGAGGAGTTTCAGCGACGCGGTGTCAAGGTGGTGGCGCTCATTTCCAAAGACCACGCCGAGGCCAGCACCAGCCGCCACCCGGCAGGCAAAAAGCTGCAAGACTTTGCCGACATCATTTTGGATACGGGGGCACCAATTGGCGATGCCATGGTGAAGATCGAAGGCCTGGAAACACCCGTCGCACCAGGCAGCACGATTGGCGGCTGTCTCATCGTGAATGCAGTGAAGGCGGAGGTCGCCCAGCGCCTGACCCAGGCCGGGCAACCACCGAAGGTGCTGACGGCCGGGGTGCTGGTCGGAGCCCAAAAAGCCACGGAAATTTTCGAGGCGGCTTATGATGAACACGCTCGCCGCATTGCCCCCTACTATCAGGGGCTCGGGGCCTGAGCCTTGACGGGTCGGGTGAAGAAGATGGCGAGGATGCCAGACATGGCCAGAAAGGCGGCCACGCCATTCATGGCCAGTTGATGGCCTGCGTTTTCCAGCGCCCATTGAACCAGTCCTTTCGGCAGCAAGAAGTTGGGGGTCGGCGTCTTCAGCCAGTCAATCAGCTTGGGCCCGACAAAGCCCGCCAGATTGCCGATGGAGTTGATGCCCGCGATGCCCACTGCAGCGGCTGTCCCGGAGAGCATGGCTGTGGGCAGGGTCCAAAAACACGAGATGCTGCTCATCACCCCCGTGAGGGCCACGGCCATCATCGCCAATACCAGCGGGGCAGGCAGACCGGGCAGGCCGCTGAGTGAAAAGGCGATGGCGGCGGCTGTGGAGGACAGGCCGATGTGCCAGCGGCGCTCGCCCGTGCGGTCGCTGTGACGCCCCACCAACACCATGCCAATGGCGGCACAGCCCCAGGGGATCATGGAATACAGGCCCACCTTAAATTCATCCTGGGTTAGCGTGTCCTTGATGATCTGCGGCAGCCAAAAGGAGGTG
>DMMK01000531.1 GCA_003453085.1 Verrucomicrobiales bacterium | reverse complement strand
AAACGGCAGGCGGGACGCCCGCGCTCCATGAAGAGCTGCCGCCCACACGCAGTTATCCAGCCACAAAAAAGCCGTGCTCCCTGGTGGAAGCACGGCCTTAAAAACCATCGGGCTTACACCACGATGTTCACCAGCTTGCCAGGCACCACGATCAGCTTGCGCACCGGTTTGCCTTCCATAAACTCCTGCACACGAGGGCTGGCCAGGGCGATCTTTTCGATCTCTTCCTTGGTGGCCTGAATGGCCACGCGGGCTTTGTCACGCAGCTTCCCATTCACCTGGAAGACGATTTCGACTTCGTCCTCCACCAGGGCCGCAGGATCATAGACTGGCCAAGTCGCATCGCTCAGCAGGCTCTTCACCGCCACCTCAGGGAAAGCCCCCGCGATGCGTGAATTCAACTCCTCCGCCAGATGCGGGGCAAAGGGGCCCAGCACCTTCAGGAAGGTCACGATTTCACGCACGGGTTTGGCTGTGGCTGCCGTGAAAGCATTCGTACACACCATCATCTGCGCGATGGCGGTGTTGAAGCTCAGCTTCTCGATGTCCTCGCCGCACTTCTTGATGGTCTCGTGCAGAACCTTCGTCACCGCCTTGTCGGCAGGCACATCCTGCAGTGCGCTGGAGATGCTCCACACGCCTTCCGCATTCTGTTCCATCACCAGACGCCACACGCGGGCCAGGAAGCGATACACGCCCTCCACGCCCTTCATGCTCCACGGCTTCACCTGCTCCAGCGGGCCCATGAACATCTCATAGAGGCGCAGTGCATCCGCACCGTACTCGCGCACCACATCATCCGGGTTCACCACGTTGCCGCGGCTCTTGGACATCTTCTGCCCGTCCTCACCCATGATCAGTCCCTGGTTCACCAGACGCTGGAAGGGCTCCGGCGTGCTCACAAAGCCCAGGTCAAACAGCACCTTGTGCCAAAAGCGAGCATACAGCAGATGCAGCACAGCGTGCTCCGTGCCGCCCACGTACAGGTCCACACCGCCGGGCTTGCCACCACCCATCCAGTATTTTTCCGCCTCTTCGCTGACGAATCGTTGGTTATTCTGCGCATCGCAGTAGCGCAGGTAGTACCAGCAAGATCCCGCCCACTGCGGCATGGTGTTCAGTTCGCGAGTCGCCGTTTCGGAATACTTCACCCAGTCCGTCGCCTTCGACAGCGGCGGCTCAGGAGTGCCCGTAGGCTTGAAGTCTTCCAAGGTAGGCGGCAGCAGCGGCAACTCCGTCTCCGGGATGGAACGATGCTCGCCATTCTCCCACACGATGGGGAAAGGCTCGCCCCAATAACGCTGACGGCTGAACAGCCAGTCGCGCAGCTTGTAGTTCACCATGCCTTTGCCCAGGCCTTTTTCTTCCAGCCAGGAGGCCATTTTCTTCTTCGCATCTGTGGTGGACAGGCCATCCAGAAAGCCAGAATTCACGGCGAATCCTTCATTTGCAAAACAAGCGGCCGGCTCCATTTCGCATACAGGGCTGCCTTCACCACTCAGCTTGGGTGCAGCGGCTACCACCTCACGGATCGGCAGATGGAATTTCGTCGCGAACTCCCAGTCCCGCTCATCATGCGCAGGCACGGCCATGATGGCACCGGTGCCATAGCCCATCATCACATAGTCGGCGATCCAGACCGGGATCTTTTCGCCATTGACCGGATTGATGGCAAAGCCGCCCGTGAAGACGCCGGTCTTGTCCTTAGCCAGTTCGGTGCGCTCCAGGTCAGACTTCGAGCCCACGCTCTTCTGATAGGCGGCCACGGCGTCCTTCTGTTCCAGTGTCGAAATCACCTCCACCAACGGATGCTCCGGTGCGATGACCATGTAGGTCGCGCCAAACAACGTGTCTGGGCGGGTGGTGAAAACGGTCACTGTTTGCTCGCTGCCCACCAGGGCAAACTTCACCTCAGCGCCTTCGCTGCGGCCAATCCAGTTGCGCTGCAGCAGGCGGATGCTTTCGGGCCAGTCCAGGCCGTCCAGTTCATCGATCAGACGCTGGGCAAAGGCGGTGATGCGCAGCATCCACTGGCGCATGGGGCGACGCTCCACCGGGAAGCCGCCCACCTCGCTCTTGCCATCCACCACTTCTTCATTCGCCAGCACCGTGCCCAGACCTGGGCACCAGTTCACCGGGGCCTCGCTCACGTAGGCCAGACGGCGGGCATCCAGCTCCGCCTTGCTCAGTCCCTGAGCCTCCAGTTCGCTGATGGGGGCAGCCTTGCCTTCGGCATTCACATAGCTGTTGTACAGCTTCACAAAGATCCACTGCGTCCACTTGAAGTAACCTGGATCGGTGGTGTTCACCTCGCGGCTCCAGTCATAGGCAAAACCCAGGCGCTTCAGCTGACCGCGAAAGCCTTCGATGTTCGCCTCCGTCGTCACGCGTGGGTGCTGGCCGGTCTTGATGGCATACTGCTCCGCAGGCAGGCCAAAGGCATCCCAGCCCATGGGGTGCAGCACGTTGTGCCCCGTCATCTTCTTGTAGCGACCGATGATGTCCGTGGCCGTGTAGCCTTCTGGGTGCCCCACATGCAGGCCCGCGCCGCTGGGGTATGGGAACATATCGAGCACATAATACTTCGGCTTGGAAGCATCAAAGTCCGCATCCCCAGGGTTCGGGGTACGGAAAGCCTGCCTGGCATCCCACTCGGACTGCCACTTCGGCTCAAACTCAGAAAAAGGAAACGCTTTACGCTGCTCGCTGCTCATACGGGGCGCGCAAGAAGGCGCGCCCCGGCCATTTCGCAACCAAGGAGTTTAGCTGCACGACCGCCGCAAACCACCCACGCCTGCCCATTTCAGCTTTCTGCTTTTCCCATTATCTACTTTTATTTCACCCCTACCACCATCGAGTCTGGCCCCACCAGGTGCTGCACACGGCAGCCCTTGAAACCCGCCTCTTGCATCCAGCCGATGCAGTCCGCGCCCGTGTAGTCAAAGCCGTCGGGGGTCTCGATCAGCATGTTCAGGCTCATCAGCAGGCCAAAGGCATTTTGCTTCCGCTCATCGTCAATGATCGCATCATACACCACCACCGCCCCGCCCGGGGGCAGTGCCGCGTAGGCCTTGCGCAGCAGCATCCGCTTCGTCTCCGCATCCCAGTCATGCAGGATGTGGCCAAACAGGAGCACGTCCGCCTGCGGCAGATCCTGGTCAAAAAAGCTGCCGCCCTGAAAACTCACCCGCCCCGCCAGCCCATGCTCCGCCACATAGGCCTCAAACACGGGCCCCACTGCCGGCAGGTCAAAACCGATCCCCCGCACATGCGGATTCGCCAGCGCGATCTGCGTCACCAGATCCCCCTGCGCCGTGCCGATGTCTGCACAGCTCCCGTAGTCCGCCCAGGGAAACGCCTGTGCGATCGCCATGTTCGCGCCACGGCTCACGCCGGACATTGCCCGCAGAAACTCGCGCAGCCGCTCCGGCTCCGCATACAGCGCCGCAAAGGGGTCCGGCCCGCCGCCCTTCGCCTCATTTTGCGGTTCGCCCGTGCGCAGCGCCGTCGTCAGATTTCCCCAGAAGCCGTAGAGCCGGTGATTGCACATCTCCAGGATGCCCCCGATGTAGCTCGGCTTGTCGCGGTCCAAAAACAGGTCGGTTTCCGGCGCATTGTGGTACACGCCGCTTTCGCAGCGCAGGAAGCCCAGGGCCACCAACGCATCCAGAAAATCTCGCGCGCCCCGTGCATGCAAGCCCAGCCGGGCATGCAGACTTGCCACATCTCCAGGCTCCTGCGCCAGTGCGGTAAAGACTCCAAGTTCCACTGCACTCAGCAGGGCCTTGGAGGCCCAAAAACCCATACCTGTCTGAAGAATGCGATCTGGAGAAAGTGTGTCCATAGACCCAAACACTACCAACCCTCCCTACCCTGACAAGTTTCAATCCGGTGGTCTTGCCAGAGTTCGCCCGTCCAGAACGGCTTCACACTTCGTCCTTACAGCTCCACCGTCTGCATCAGATTCGCCACCTCCACCGTCCCATCCTGATGGCGGGCCGCCAGGGCCTCGCGCAGCACTTCGGACCGCTCCCGCTCCCCGTGCACCAGGAAGACCCGGCGCTTGGGCCCGCTGATGCGGTCAAAGTAGGCCAGCAGTTCCTCATGGTCCGCATGACCCGAGAAGGAATCCAGGGTTTCGATCTCCGCCCGCACCGTGAATTCATCGCCCAGGATGTTCACCTTTTTGTGCCCACTGCGCAGCTTCCACCCCAGGGTATTTTCCGCGCAGTAGCCGACGAACAAGAGGATGTTTTGCGCTCCGCCCACATTGTTGCGCAGGTGGTGCAGGATGCGGCCGCTTTCCGCCATGCCCGAGGCCGAGATGATCACTGCCGGTCCCTTCAGCAGGTTCAGCGACTTCGATTCATCCACACTCCGCACCAGCCGCAGCCCCTCAAAGCCAAAAGGATCATCCCGCATGAACACCGCATCCCGCACCTCGGCCTTCAGGTCCTCGATGTGTAGGCGAAAGATCTCCGTGGCCCGCACTGCCAGCGGACTGTCCACATACACTGGCACCGGGGGAAAGCAGTTCTCCGCACGCAGTTTGTCCAGCGTGTATAGCAGTTGCTGCGTGCGCTCCACCGCAAAGGCCGGGATGATCATCCGCGCGCCCCGCTCATGGATCTCGCGGATCAGGTGGCAGATGTGCTCAGACGTCTCGGCCGCCAGCTCATGGTGCCTCCCACCATACGTGCTCTCCATGATCACATAGTCCACATCCGCGCAAGGCGTGGCCCCATTTAAGAGATCATTCCCCGGGCGCCCCACATCGCCGCTGAACAGCAGACGGCACTTCCTTTTCGTCAAATGGTCCTCCAGGTCCAGCACCACCTGCGCACTGCCCAGGATGTGCCCGGCATCAATGAAGGTCATCGTCACCCCATCGGCAATGTGCATGGGCCGCCCATAACCCACGGTCACAAACTGGTGCAGCACCTCCTCGGCATCCAGCTTCGTGTAATTCGGCACCAGCAGCGGCAGGTCATCGCGCTTGCGGTGCTTGTTCAGCCACGCGATGTCGCTCTCATGAATGTGCGCCGCATCCGGCAGCATGATGCTGCAGAGGTCTCGCGTGGCCGGTGTGGAATAGATGTTTCCGGTAAAGCCCTTCCGATACAGGTGAGGCAGATTCCCCGCGTGATCAATGTGCGCGTGCGACAGCACCACACAGTCCACCTTGGCCGGATCAAAAGGAAAGTCCGCGTTCCGTTCCATCGCTTCCTTCCGCCGTCCCTGATACAGGCCGCAATCCAGCAGGATGCGTGCGCCATTGATTTCGATCAGATGTTTGGACCCCGTTGTCGTTCCAGCCGCGCCACAGAAAGTGATTTTCATAGTTGGTTTTGACTATCCCAGCGGAGACTTTGATCAGTAGCAAGAAGGAAAGCTGCATTCATGCTGCGTATCCTCTTGTCAGCATTGTCACACGCTTCCATCTTTTTGTGCCTCTTAGCCCCTCATGCGTTTCATCCCCCTGCTCCTCGCCCTTCCTTGTGCCCTTCTGGCCGACTTCCCCAAAGTCTATAACAGCGACCCCGGCGATGCCCAGCCCCCCACGCCGCAGCAGGCCCTGGCAAAACTGAAACTGCCCGAAGGCTTCCAAGCCACCCTTTTTGCCGCCGAGCCCGATGTGCAAAACCCTGTGGCCATGGCCTGGGATGCCAAAGGCCGCATGTGGGTGGCCGAAAACTACACGTATGCAGAGCGCAGCAAACGCTTCGACCTCGCCCTGCGTGACCGCGTCATCATCCTGGAAGACAAAGACAACGACGGCGTGGCCGAGACCCGCAAGGTTTTCACCGACGATGTCCAGATGCTGACCAGTGTGGAGGTAGGCCGCGGCGGTGTCTGGCTCATGTGCCCGCCCCAGGTCCTCTTCATCCCCGATGCCAACGGCGATGACATCCCCGATGGCCCGCCGCAAGTCATGATCGATGGTTTCACCGTGGCGAAGGACAACTACCACAACTTCGCCAATGGTCTGCGCTGGGGGCCCGATGGCTGGCTCTATGGCCGCTGCGGCCACTCCTGCCCCGCCAGCCTGGGCGTGCCCGGCACCCCGGAGGCCGAGCGCATCCCCATGAAGGGCGGCATCTGGCGCTTCCATCCGCAGCGGAAAACCGTCGAAGTGCTCACCCATGGTACCACCAATCCCTGGGGCCATGACTGGGACAAAAATGGCGAGATGTTTTTCATCAACACCGTCACCGGCCACCTCTGGCACCTCATGCCCGGCGCCCACCTGCACGACACCTCCCCATCCCTCAACCCTGGTGTCTATCATCGGCTGGACACCATCGCCGATCACTATCACTTCGACACCTCCGGCTCCTGGCAGGACAGCCGCGACGGCAAGGCCAATGACCTCGGCGGCGGCCATGCCCACATCGGCATGATGATCTATCAAGCCGACCAATGGCCTAACCAGTACCGCGACAAACTTTTCACCCTCAACATGCATGGCCGCCGTGCCAATGTGGAGCGGCTTGAGCGCCAGGGCTCGGGATACGTCGGCAAACACGAACCCGATGTCTTCCTCACCGAGGACGAATGGTTCCGCGGCATCGAGATCAGCACCGGCCCCGATGGCAGCGGCTACCTCCTCGACTGGAGCGATACCGGCGAATGCCACGACTCCACCGGCGTGCACCGCACCAGCGGACGCATCTTCAAGATCAGCTATGGGAAACCAGCCGCTCCCAAGCCCGCCCTCTATCCACGCTGCCTTATCGGTGAAGGAAAATTGCCAACCCTCTGGAAACAATACCAGGCAGGCAAGACCACTCCCGCCCTCCTGCAAACTCATTTGAAGGATGAAAGCGAATACGTCCGCGCCTGGGCCATCCGCCTCCTCACCGATCACTGGCCGCTGGACACTCTCAAAAGCCAGCGCCCCGTCGGAGCTGACACCGCAAGCGCCTTTGACGAATCCATTTACACATCGTTGGTTAGCCTCGCCGCAAACGATCCGTCCAGCGCCGTCCGCCTCACCCTCGCCAGCACCCTTCAGCGACTGCCGCTGAAACACCGCGCCGCGCTGGCCAGCGCACTGGTGAAGCATGAGGGAGACGCCGAAGACAAATTCCTCCCCTCCCTTGTCTGGTATGGCCTCATCCCCCTGGGTGACAGCGATCCCCAGGCCCTCGTCACCGTGGCCAAAGACAGCCAGTGGCCCGAGACCACCCGCTGGATCACCCGCAACCTCGCAGGCCGTCTGGAAAAGAACCCGGCTCCCCTCAATGCCCTGCTGGCCGATGCCACCACCCGCAGCCCAGCCCACCGCAGCGCCATCCTCCAAGGTTTGGGCGAAGCCTTCCAAGGCTGGCGCAAAGCTCCCAAACCCGAAGCCTGGGATGCTTTTGTCGCTTCATTCCCCAAGGATGAAGCTCTCTATTCCACCTCCTTTGCACCCGCCATCCGCGAGCTCTCCACCCTGTTTGGCGATGGCCGTGCGCTGGACGAAGTCAAGGCGCTCGCCCTCAATGACAAGGCCCCGCTGGAAAACCGCATCGCCGCGCTCAAGACCCTGATTGATGCCCGCCCAGAGGACCTCCGCAGCGTCTGTGAAAAACTCCTCCAGACCCGTGGCCTCAATGGCCTCGCCGCCCAGGGCCTCACCCAGTTTGACGACCCGGCCATCGGTCAAAAACTGGCCACCAGCTACCGCCAGTTCAGCCCCGAGGACCGCCCCACCATCATCGCCGCCCTCGTCTCCCGTCCCACCTTTGCCCAAGCCCTGCTGAACCAGATCGCTGCCGGGAAAATCCCCCGCACCGATCTCTCCGCCTTCCACGCCCGCCAGATCCGCGGCCTCAATGTCGAAAACCTAACCAAAAGTCTCACTGAAGTCTGGGGCGAGCTCCGCGACTCGGCAGGCGACAAAGCCAAACTCATTGAAGAGCTGAAGGCCAAGCTCACGCCCGATGTCCTCGCCAAGGCCGATCTCAGCAAAGGACGCGCCATGTATCAAATCTGTGCTGCCTGCCACGTCATGTATGGAGAAGGTGGTAAAGTGGGACCCGACCTCACCGGCTCTGGCCGGTCCAACCTGGACTACCTCCTCGAAAACATCGTGGACCCCAGCGGCGTCGTCAGTGCCGACTACCGCATGAGCATGCTCACCCTCAAAGACGGCCGCGTGCTCAGCGGAGTCATCGCCCGCCAAAACGACCGCACCCTCACGCTCCGCCTCATGACCGAGGAGACCACCGTCGAGAAAAGCGAGATCACGAAACAGGACACGTCCCCCGTCTCCATGATGCCCGAAGGCCTGCTCATGGCGTTTCAGCCGGACCAGGTCCGCGACCTCATCGCCTACCTCATGCACCCCTCCCAGGTGCCGCTTCCGAAGTAGAAAGGCAGTCAAGCTTGGTCAAGCCACTGTCCTTCGCAATCCGCGCTGGACAGTGTGCTTCCCTCTTTCTTCAAGGCCGGAGCTTTGCTCAATAATCAGCTCCGCGTCCGGTCACCTGCATTAGATACCAGGCCACCACCTGTGGCCCATAAAACACCCAGAGAACCGCGCCCGCCGCCAGATAGGGGCCAAAGGGCAGATACTTGCCCCACTGCGCACGGCCTGTCAGCCGTGTCAGGCCGGAAATCAGCGTACCCAGCACACTCGCGGCAAAGATGGTGAACAGCACCGCCTGCCATCCCAGAAATGCACCGATCATCATCATGAAATGCACATCCCCCAGGCCCATCGCCTCGCGCGGGATTTGCACACTGGAGGCTGTCCCCACCAGGCGGGTCACATTTTCCAGGTCATAGGTTTCCACCTTCCCGTCTTTCCCTAGCACCTTCATCGTCTCGACATACAGTTCCACCGTCACTTCCTGGAAGTTCTGGTCATTCACCTGCAATTTTGGGCACACCACCACCAGGCGGTCCGTTGGCCGCTGCATGCCAAAAAGGTCCGCCCACTCGATCTTGTCCTCCCCCATCGTCACGATCGGCGGTTCCGTCTCCACGGGCTGCGTGACGGACCAGTCCTCCGGTTTTTCAAAGGCCACCTTCTTTCGCCCAAAGGCCAGCTTGCCCAGTTCCACCACCAGACGCAGTCCGCCAAATCCCACCGCCGCACTGGCCAGGGACATCAGCCCCCCCATCCACCACACCTCTTGCGCTTGCAGGCCCGGCACCCAAACCGAGGCCAGCACCCCTGCGATGGTCCCGTAAAAAGTGATCTCCGCAGGCAGCAGATAATGCTCGATGTCAATGAACGTCCCGGCGATCAGCAGGCTCATCAGCACCCACAGGCACAGCACCTGCGGCCCCCAAAAGGGGATCATCGCCCAGTCTCCTTTAAAGGTCCAAAACACCGCATAAAACATCAGCGCGGTGAAAAGCTCCACGCCCAGGTAGCGGGGTGAAATCCCCGTGCCGCAGTT